>JBGPAN010000069.1:0-11472 GCA_041480785.1 Bacteroidota bacterium
AAAGCAACGCGTACCATTATGCCGGCGGACAAGAGCTATTCATATGCAGATGGCGATCAGTACTATCAGTGGTCACCGGACGGGAAGTGGTTCCTTGTGCAATATGGATATCCTGAGCGCGTCTTCACACCTCAAGTTGGTTTGGTCTCTTCTGATGGGAAGGGTGAAATCCACGATCTGACGCAGAGCGGCTATGACAACGCTACGCCCAAGTGGGTGATGGATGGCAAGATGATGATCTGGGGTTCGGACCGCGAGGGGACCCGCCAGCAGGGGGGTGACCTCTTCAGCGGAAATGTGTACGGGATGTTTTTCTCCAAAGCCGCCTTTGACAGATTCAAACTCTCGAAGGAGGAGCTTGCCCTGGTGAAAGAACTGGAAGAGAAGGACAAGAAAGATGCGGATGAGAAGTTGAAAACGGAGAAGAAAGGGAAGGACGCTGCCGCGACCAAGTCTGAGAAAGACTCTGCAAAAAAGGAAATCGTGATAGATTGGAACAATCTTACGGAACGGAAAGCCAAGCTGACCACGCACACATCTCCGGCGAGTGATTGGATTCTTTCGAAGGATGGAGAGAAACTCTACTACCTTACAAGCTTCGACAAGGGGAACGATCTCTGGGTGACGGAACTACGGACGGCAGAAACGAAAATATTTGCCAAACTCGGTGCTCAGAATGCGCAAATGGAGCTTTCTTCTGACGGCAAGTTCATTTTCCTGCTCGTGGACGGAAAACCCATGAAGGTGGATGTGGAGAGCGGCAAATCCGAACCTGTCAAAACTGGGGGAGAAATGGTTCTGAAGCAGGCGGACGAAAGAGCATACATCTTCGATCATGCCTGGCGACAATTCAAGGAAAAGTTTTACGTCGCCGATCTGCAGGGAGTGGATTGGGATGGCTACTACAAGGTCTACAAGAAATTCCTCCCATTCGTGAACAACAACTATGATTTCGCGGAGATGCTGAGTGAGATGTTGGGTGAAGTGAACGCATCGCATACCGGTTGTTACTATCGGAGCGACCGACCGAATTCTGATCAGACTGCAGAACTCGGACTTCTGTACGATTTCGGCTATACCGGCAACGGTGTTCGCATCGCGGAAGTCGCCGAAGGAGGACCGCTCGATAAGGCGTCTTCCAGGATACATGCCGGGAACATTATCGAATCAATTGATGGCCAGCAGCTCACGCCTTCGCTGGATTTCTACCAACTGCTGAATCGCAAGGTGGGCAAGTTGACACTTCTTTCGGTGTACGACCCGTCAACCGACAAGCGATGGGATGAAACGGTGAATCCGATTTCAGGAGGCGAGGAAAACCAATTGTTGTACAAGCGCTGGGTAAAGAACCGCCGCGAGGAAGTGGAAAGGCTCTCAAAAGGCGAGATTGGTTACGTCCACGTCCGTGCAATGAACGACCAAAGCATGAGAACGGTGTTTGAGGAAGTACTGGGCCGTAACATCGGCAAGAAGGCTATCATAGTCGACACGCGTTTCAATGGCGGCGGCAACATCCACGAACAATTGTCCGATTTCTTCAGCGGGAAAAAGTATTTCGATATCATCCCGCACGGACAGTATGTGGGCTCTGAGCCATACGACAAGTGGACGAAGGCCTCCATAGTCCTGATCGGGGAGAGCAACTATTCAGATGCGCACCTCTTCCCTGTTGCATACAAACTGAAAGGCGTGGGCAAGACTCTCGGTATGCCTGTGCCCGGCACGGGAACATTTGTATGGTGGGAGAATCAAATCGACCCATCGTTGAGGTTTGGTATCCCGATGGGGGGGTGGCGGACACCGGACGGAAAATTCTGCGAGAATAATCAACTCGAACCCGACATCAAGGTTCGCAACGAGCCGGCGATAATGACGGCTGGACGCGACCAACAGATAGAGGCAGCTGTCCAAGAGCTCTTGAAGAAGTAAGAATTGTTTACGTCTCGCTCGAGTGCCAGCCGGCAGCAGGCCGAGTGAGATCATGAAGCACAGAGATCCTTCCCTGTCTGTCGTGCTGTGGGTCGCCAAGATTCCGGCGGATGTTACTCACGTCACAGGGAAGGATCTCGTTTCTTACATATACTTAGCTACGTACTCCCCAAATACTTCTTCTTTTCATCCGCCGTCAACACTTCGTTCATACTCCCTGTCCGATAACCCTGGAGGTCGAGGGTGACATACGCGAAACCAAGAGTCTTGAACTGGTTGACGATCTTCTCTCGGAGGGCATTGTCAAACAGCCGGTCAAATTCCTGGGGACCGACCTCGAGCCTCGCTGTCTTGTCATCATGGTGCCTGACACGGAAGAACCGGAAGCCCAGGTCGCGCATATAGGTTTCCGCTGCATCTACTTTCAAAAGGTTCTCCTTGGTGATGCCGTGGCCGTAAGGAAATCTCGAAGAGAGGCATGCGAACGAAGGCTTGTCCCACGTCGGAATTCCCAATTCACGCGAGAGCGATCGCACATCTGCTTTGGTGAAAGCTGCTTCAAGAAGCGGCGACCGAACGTTCTGCTCGCTCTTCGCACGCATGCCAGGGCGGAAATCGCTGAGATCGTCCGTGATGGTGCCGTCGGCGGTCCATCGAATTCCCTCCTCCTCGGCGACCGACTTCAGTTTGCCGAAAAGCTCGGTCTTGCAAAAGTAGCACCGGTCCGGAGGGTTCTCTCGGAACTTCAGATTGTCGGTCTCTTCAGTGTTCACAATCCGGTACCGCGAACCAAAGGATCCCGCCAACTGGATAGCCTCTTCAAATTCTCGGGTCGGATAGGTCTCCGATCGACCGATAACGGCGAGAGCCTGGTTCCCGAGCTCCTCGGTGGCAACGCGAATGAGAAGGGTGCTGTCGATACCTCCGGAGAATCCGATGGCGACGCTTCCCATGTCGTGCAGAATGGTCCGAAGCTGCGTGTATTTTGACTGAAGCTGTTGGTCTATCATTCAAGATCTATAGAATGTGGTTTTGCTGTCGATTCTTCAACTCATTCTCGATCACGGGGCGGATTTTCTCGACCGGCATCGTTTTTCCAAGCCAAAGTTCAAAGGACCGAGCCCCTTGATGAAGGAACATTTCCAGCCCGCTGATAGTTCTCGCACCGCCTCGTCCGGCGATGGTAAGAAGCTTGGTCACAAATGGGGTGTAGATGAGATCGAACACGATTTGTTTCGAATGAAAGTGCGCCCACTCTCCGATGGGAGAGGCGTCACTCGCAGGAGACATGCCGAGGGAAGTCGCATTGATGATCAGCCGGGCATCGCTGGCTACCTGACGTAGCGTGTTCTCGTCGATCGGAGATGTCTTGAGAGCTATGTTCTTCGCGTTCGGCTGAAAGTGTTTCACGAGTTCGTCTGCACGAGCACGATTTCGGTTGGCGATGATAATTTCTGCCGGATTGAATCGCATGAGGAGGGCGTAGAGGATCGCCCGGGATGTACCTCCCGCGCCGAACAGAAGCACCCTCTCTCCTTGAAACGACGTCCGATATGGTTCCAGCGAAGCCTCGACGCCATAGACGTCGGTGTTGTCTCCGCGTAGCCGGCCGCCCTCGAAAAGAATGGTATTCACGGCACCAACTGCTTTCGCTTCTTCGCTGAGCTCGTGCATCTGTGATGAAACGCGTTCTTTGAGAGGGATGGTGACATTCAATCCGCAAAATCCTCTGATCGCGAAATCTCTCAATGCCTCGGATAGCGACTCGGGTGTGATGTCAAACGAATCGTATGTGCACTCCAGTCCCAGCAGGGAGTACGCTGTGTTGTGCATCAGCGGAGAGAGCGAATGGGCGATTGGATGACCTATGACGCCAAAGCGATTCATCGTCGTTGTTTGATGAAGTCAAATGGTGTGACTGGAAAGAGCACGTCTTGGATTGGCGGCACTATTTCTTGAGAAGGGGGGCGAAATCGTGATGGGTCTTCAGGTCGGGGTAATCTTTTTTGAAGCGCTTCATCAGGTCCGGCTCAAGGGAGAATGCTTTTGTAAGAGACTGTACGGCGGCCTTGTGCTCGTGAAGCACGATTTGAATCTTGGCAAGCGTATAGTGCGCCGCTGCAAATTGCGGAGCGGTTTTCACGCAATTGTTCAGAGCTTCGTGCGCCTCAGCGATCTTGCCAATTTCGAAGAGCGTGTCGCCGTAGTCGAACCATGCTTCGGCATCGCTTGCATCGAGCTTCAGGACCATTCGATAGCTCTCCAGGCATTCCTCCACCCGGTCGAGATTGTATTCTGCGTCTCCCTTCGCATGCCAGAGTTCGGGGTATTCAGGGTTGATCGAGATGGCCTTCTTATATTCGAAAAGGGCCTTTTTTGGCTGCTCCATGGCGTCGTAGCAGCTGCCACGGCCAAAAAAAGACTCATAGTGGTTTTCGTCATACTTGATGGCACTGCTGAATGCCGCGATCGCATCTTTGTAGAGACCCAACTCCTCGTATGCGTTTCCGAGATTGTGCCATGCGGGGACATCTTCGGGCTCGTGCTGCAGCGTCATATTGAAGCAGTCAATGGCATCGTGCAACCTTCCCAGATTTGCGTAGGCATTCCCTTTGTTGTACCAGGCTGAGGGAAAATCGTCCTTGATGGCAAGTGCCATGTCGTAGCTTTCGATCGACTTGGTATACTGGCCGAGCCGGTTCAAGACGATTCCACGATTGTACCAGGCATTGTAGTTGTAAGGGTCCCGATTGATGTGTTCGTCGTAGCATTTTGCAGATTCTTCGAGTTTCTCGAGGAAATCATAGCAATACCCCAGCTCATACCAGGCGTCCGGATGTTCTGGATTCATGTCGAGCATCAGACGGAAAACACTGACCGCCTCATCGAACCTCTCTTGTTTCTCAAGTGTCACCCCCTTGTGGAACAGGGCATCCTCGTAGAGCGGCTCGAGCTCCAGGGAAGAATTGAAAGACTGCAGGGCTTCATCGACCCTATTGAGGTTGTCGAGCGTAATCCCTCGGTTGACGAACACCTCGGGGTCTGTGGGATTGAGCTGCAAGGCCTTGTCATAACAGGTGAGGGCTTCGTCGTATCGGTAGAGATTGTTCAGAATCATCCCTTTGCGCTGCCAGGCATCAGCGCTGAAAGGCTCAAAAGAGAGTAATCGGTCTACGAAATGGAGGGCTTCCTCGAATTGCGCATGATCGAAGTAGAATTGAATGATCTCTTCAAGGGCCTCGGTATTGTTGATGTCCTTCTCGCCGTTCTTCAGCTGTTCCCGAAATCGACGGAGGTCATCGTCCGAGCGGTCGTTAGGCCGTGGAAGGTGCTCATCCTCATCGAAATTGTCGAATCCCGCCATATCTGTGAGCGCCTTTGTGGAAGAAGTGAACAACCAGTGCTGCTATCAATAAAGCAAAAAATGGGCTGGCAGTCAAGGATGCTTCACGACGAGTGCTTGGCTCTTCGTAAGTCGCTATGGATAAAGCTTTTTCCGATTGATTTTCGTACGTTCTTGGGGTATATTTCAACCCTTAAATGTGGTAAAATGGTCGCGGAGAACGTAGAAATCATCAAGAATCGCATCCGGGAGGTTTGCCTCCGATGCGGCCGAAAGCCCGCAGACGTTCTCCTCCTCGGCGTCTCGAAGACCTTCGGAATTGAAAAGATACGGGAGGCGGTTTTTGCGGGTCTTTTTGACATCGGCGAGAACTACACGCAGGAGCTTGAAGAGAAACGCAACCAATTGAACGATGTTCGTGTCCGGTGGCATTTCATTGGCCACCTACAGACGAACAAAGTCAGGTTTATCGCTGACTACATCCACCTCATCCACTCGGTAGACAACGATCGGGTTGCGGAAGAAATCCAGAGGCGGGCGGACAAAGTCGACCGGACCATTGATGTCCTCGTGGAAGTCCACACAACAGACGAGGCGACGAAGTTCGGCGTTCTCCCGGAAAAGACGCTCGAGTTCATAAAACGCATTTCCGCATTTAACCGCGTGAGGGTCCAGGGATTGATGACCATGGGCCCGTTTTCCGATGATCCGGAGGATTCGCGACCGTCGTTCCAGCAGCTCGCGGACTTGGGAAGAAGGATCACGAAGGAAGGTATCGAAAACGTCGCGATGCAGCACCTCTCCATGGGAATGAGCCACGACTTTGAAGTGGCGCTTGAAGAAGGTGCGACGATCGTGCGTATCGGTACCAGGGTATTTGGGGAGCGGACAAAAGCCGCTTAACGGGAGGCCCCCCATCTCTCTCTTCATAGACGAAAGGTGGAGATGATGATTACACCGCTTGAAATCAAACGGCAGCAGTTTAAGAAGGTCATGCGCGGCTACGACCCGGTGGAGGTCGACACGTTTCTTGACATGCTCTCCCATGAGCTTGAGGAAGTTATTTCAAAGTACAAAGACTCCAGGGACAAGATCATCGAACTCGAGACTCAGCTGAAGGACTACAAGAACATGGAGAAGACCCTGCAACAGACCCTTCTCCAGGCTCAGGAAACAAGCGGGAAAGAAATCGCGAACTCGCGCAAGGAAGCTACCCTCATCGTGCAGGAATCTGAGCTGAAGGCATCGCAGATTGTGGACAAGGCGAGAAACGATTTCTCGAGAATGAAGGAAGAAATCGCGAACCTCAAAGCACGCAAGGAAAGTATCCTCAGCAGATTGAAGGTCCTCTTGACGTCGGAGATCGATCTGATCAAGGCTCTTGAAATTGACGATGATGCGTCTCAGGCAGATTCCTCCAGGGGAACCGGCAAAAGCCACATTGAGATCGATGAAATTCTGAAGAAACTGTAAGCATGGCATCGGAACTTCGAAAACAGATGGATGATGCTCTCCGGTATATCCGGACGAAGACTCCTGCGACCTCTCCCATCGGAATCATCCTCGGCACGGGACTCGGAGCACTCGTAGAGGAGATCCGCAAGGAGACAGTTATCGACTATGCCGAGATTCCACATTTTCCGCTCTCGACAGTGGAGTCGCACAAAGGGAAGCTCATCTTCGGCACACTTGCCGGCAAACAAGTTGTTGCCATGCAGGGCCGGTTTCATTACTACGAAGGGTACACGATGAAGCAGATCACCTTCCCGGTCCGGGTGATGAAACTGCTTGGAGTGCAGACCGTCCTCATCTCGAATGCCGCGGGGGCGTTGAATCCGCATTTCAGACGCGGGGAGATCATGTTGATGACGGACCACATCAACCTGTTGGGAGACAATCCGCTCATCGGTCCGAATGACGATACGCTCGGCCCGCGTTTTCCCGACATGTCGGAGCCGTACAGCATTGAGCTTCTCGCATCAGCCGAAGCGATCGCCAGGGATCTCGGGATCAATATCCAAAAGGGAGTCTACGTTGCCATGCCGGGCCCCAATTTGGAGACGAGATCGGAATACAGATTCTTGCGGACTGTTGGTGCCGATGCTGTCGGGATGTCGACAGTTCCGGAAGACATCGTCGCCATCCACATGGGAATGAGAGTTTTTGGAGTGTCGATCATAACAGACGAGTGCTTCCCGGAGACACTGAAACCGGTGACGCTCGACGAAGTCATCGCCATTGCCAACCAGGCAGAGCCAAAGATGACGGCAATAATGAAAGAGTTGGTCGCGAGAATGTGAAACGGCGTTGAGCGTACATAGGACGACGAGAATCGTATCTCCGGATCGTGAGCCAGAGTTCGCCCGAAGCAACTCCCTTTGAATCGATGACGTTGGTGTATCGTTCGTGTTGTTTGAAGCTGTGACTGTGGTCGTTGTGCTCGTGCAGATCTTCTTCGACAAGATCCCCTTCCGGGCAAATTGCCCGGCGACATCCACATCAAAAGAGAAAACACGGAGTTCTCTTTCCCAATCGCGACGAGTTGGGGGCCAGGCCTGAAGTTCGACGGTATCAGACGGCTCAAATCTGCTTTGGCAAGAAATAATTCCATCTCTGAATTGAATAACGTTTGCGGTCAACCGAATGCCGTTTAAGCAACTTACTGACAAAGTCAACTACCATGCCCTTGAAACAGAAATTCTGAAGTTCTGGGACGAGCGGCATATTTTTGAGAAGAGCATCACGACGCGCGAAGGCGGACCTGAGTTCACCTTCTATGAGGGCCCTCCAACTGCGAATGGTCGCCCCGGCATTCACCACGTTATGAGTCGCTCCTTGAAAGACCTTGTGTGCCGGTACAAGACCATGCAGGGGTTTCAGGTGCACCGCAAAGCAGGCTGGGATACACATGGGCTGCCGGTCGAAATCGAAGTCGAAAAAGCGCTGGGCTTCAAGCACAAGGACCAGATTGTCGAGTACGGCGTCGCGAAGTTCAACGATGAGTGCAAAAAGTCTGTTTGGAAGTATAAAGTCGACTGGGAAGAAATGACCCGGATCATGGGGTACTGGGTCGACCTCAATCATCCTTATGTAACGTTTGAGAACAACTATATCGAGTCGGTGTGGTGGGCACTGAAGCAGTACTTCGAAAAAGGGATGATTTATAAGGGCTACAAGATTCAACCGTATTGCCCTCGTTGCGAGACACCGCTCTCTTCACATGAAGTTTCTCTTGGATACAAAGATGTGAAGGATCCATCGGTGTACATCAAGATGAAGCTGAAAGGGGAAGAGAACACGTACTTCCTCGTGTGGACGACCACGCCATGGACCCTCATCTCCAATGTCGCTCTCGCCGTACACAAGAACATCGACTACGTGAAGGTTGAGCATCACGGTGAGGACCTCATCCTCGCCGAAGCACGCCTGAGTGTCCTGGGCGATGAGTACACTGTCCTCGAGAAACTCAAAGGCTCAGCTCTTCTGGGGAAGGAATATGAACGCCTGTATTCATATCATCAACCGAAGGAACGCGGCTGGTACGTCATTGAAGGCGACTTCGTCACGACAGAAGATGGTTCAGGAATCGTTCACATTGCTCCCGCCTATGGCGAGGACGACTACCAGGTAGGTCGGAAACATGGCTTGCCGACGATTCATCCCGTCGACAAGTCGGGTGAGTTTGGTCCGGAAGTGACGCAATTCGCTCACAAATTCGTCAAGGATGCAGACCCGGAAATCATTGCGGATCTCAAGCATCGCAACATTCTCTACAAGAAAGAGACGCACCTCCATAGCTATCCCCACTGCTGGCGATGCTCCTCGCCGTTACTCTACTACGCGAGAGAGTCGTGGTATATCCGGACGACATCATACGCACAGCGGATGATTGAGCTCAACGACACAATTCGCTGGATTCCCTCTGAGGTAGGTTCCGGTCGCTTTGGCAACTGGCTCGGTGAGAACAAGGATTGGGCTTTGTCGCGCGACCGTTTCTGGGGTACGCCGCTACCGATCTGGATCTGCGAAAACTGCGGGAAGCTGAAGTGTGTCGGTTCCGTGGAAGAGTTCAAACAGGGGAGCAATGTCCCTGAACCACTGGATCTCCACAAGCCTTTCGTCGATGACGTCACCTTCGTCTGCGAGGACTGCAAAGGCACGATGAAACGAACGCCTGAGTTGATCGACGTCTGGTTCGACTCCGGTTCCATGCCGTTTGCTCAGTGGCATTACCCGTTCGAGAACAAAGAGACATTTGAGAACGGATACCCTTCGGACTTCATCTCGGAAGGTATTGATCAGACAAGAGGATGGTTCTACACGTTACACTCTATTGGGACGTTTCTCTTCGACAAGCCGGCATTCAAGAACGTGTTGGTGAATGAGTTGATCCTGGACAAGCAGGGTCAGAAAATGTCGAAGTCCAAAAAGAACACAGTCGATCCGTTTGAGCTCATCAGGAAATACGGGGCCGATCCCACGAGATGGTATCTCGTTGCGAACAGCCCTGTCTGGCGACCGACGTTGTTCGACGAAGAGGGAATTGCGGAAGTCCAGCGCAAGTTCTTCAGCACGCTGGTGAACA
This sequence comes from Bacteroidota bacterium, assembly GCA_041480785.1. Lineage (GTDB taxonomy): Bacteria > Bacteroidota > Ignavibacteria > UBA10030 > UBA10030 > UBA9647. Next base: position 9,858 of record JBGPAN010000069.1, read on the forward strand.
CGTACAAGTTTTTCGCGACGTACGCAAACATCGATCAGTTCGAATACAAAGAAGCGAGCATCCCGGTTGCGGAGCGGCCTGAATTCGATCGCTGGATTCTCTCAGAGTTGAACTCTCTCATCCGGAACTACCAGCAGTGGATGGATGACTACGATGTGACCCGTGCGGCACGAGCCGTCAGCGACTTCACGATCGATCAGCTTTCGAACTGGTATGTGCGCTGTAATCGGCGCCGTTACTGGAAGAGCGAACGAGGGGCCGACAAATTGGCAGCGTTTCAGACACTCTACGAGTGCCTCACAGCGGTCTCGAAGCTTATGGCTCCCTTTGCCCCATTCATGGCTGAGGAACTGTACCACAATCTTGAGGTCGTCGGCAAGCGGGAAAAGTCCGAATCAGTGCACCTTGCCAATTTGCCGAAGGCAGAAGAAAGTGCGATTGTGCCGGAGCTTGAGCAGAGAATGGAGCATGCGATCAAGATCACCGGACTCGTGCGTGCCATGCGGATGAAATCGAACCTAAAGGTACGTCAGCCCCTGAAGAAAATCATCCTGCCGATCTCGAATGATCAGGACCGCGCGTCGATCCAGCAGATGGAAGGTGTGATCCTCGAAGAGATCAACGTGAAGCAGATCGAATACGTGTCGGACGACTCTGCCATCGTGCGAAAGAAAGCAAAGCCCAATTTCCGGTCCTTGGGGCAGAAATTCGGAAAATCAGTTCAGCCTGTCGCAGCTCGGATCAAGGAGTTCACCTCGCAGGAGGTCAATCAGCTTGAACGGCAGGGAACGATGACGCTTATGGTGAACGGAGTGGAATACACGATTGCCCGGGAGGATGTCGAGGTCCTTCATGAGGACATCGAAGGTTGGATGGTGGAGACCGACGGCGCGTTGACAGTGGCTCTCGACACCGAATTGGATGAGGAACTCGTGAGCGAGGGGCTTGCGCGGGAGTTTGTCAATCGAATTCAGAATATGCGAAAAGAGACTGGGTTGGAAGTCACAGACCGGATCAAGATCTACTACAAATCTCAGGAACGCCTTGCGAAAGCGCTGGTCCAGCTTGCGAAGTATGTAATGCAGGAGACGCTTGCAATTGACATCTCCTCGAATCCCCCGCCGGGATTGGTCCTTGTTGACGCAGACGTCAATGGAGAGCAAGCGTCGATCGGCATAGAAAAGAGTATTGACTCTTAAGTATAAACTCCACAAGTTTGCACGTCCTAGGTGAAATCCTGTTGACGTCGCATTCGATAGGGAAGGGTGACTCAACAGAACGTTTAATGCAGGAGATTGGATATGGCGAAGAAAGTTGTGGCGAAGAAAGCTCTGGCCGCGAAACCGGTAGCCAAGAGCAAGGCAAAAATTGTCCCGAAGGCGAAGGTCGTCAAAGCAAAGGCAAAACCAGCACCGGTGAAACCGGCCATCGCCGTAAAAGGATTTTCGAGGACAGAACTTGCCCACTTCAAAGCACTCATCATTGAGAAGAGGAAAGAGATCCTCGAAGAACTCGAGACGCTCAAGGCAAGCATGATGGATGTGCAGACCGGAGAATATGTCACCGAGAATTCCACCTACTCCTTGCACATGGAGCAGGGAACGGACACGATGGA
>JBGPAN010000070.1:0-11464 GCA_041480785.1 Bacteroidota bacterium
CAATCATCGGACATGTGGGTGTGATAAACACCCGACTTGATATTGAGTTTGTTCGCAACCTTGCAGTGCTGCTTCCAGAAGCCTCATTTGTCTTCATTGGCCCAATCATTGAAGTCGGGGCTCAGATGCGTGACGAACTGCTCGGACTTCAGAAATGCAGCAACGTGTTCTTCCTCGGTAATAAGGCAGAGGAGCAGCTCCCTTCCTACTTCAAGGGTATTGATGTGTGCATTATACCATACCTGCGAGACGATGTGACGAAATACATAAAAGCGAATTCAAAATTTTACCAGGCTGTTGCGTCGGGTTGCCTGGTCGTATCAACGATTGGGCCGTTCGGTCTCGATGAGGATATTGTGCGACCGGCCGATTCACCTCAACAATTCGCTGAGGCAATCCGGAAAGTTCTTGCACCTCCAACGCCCGGGCAACGGATGAAGCGGTTAAAATTTGCGCAGCAAAACTCATGGAGAGAACGCGTAGATCAAATTGAACGCCTGCTGAGTGCTATGCCACAAAGAAGCTCCCAAGAAAGAAAAGAACCTAAGTGAGGAAATATCATGGCTGATCTCATGACAACGAAACCCTATTTTGCACACGAAAGCGCGTATGTCGATGACAATGTGGAAATCGGCGAGGGAACGAAAATCTGGCATTTCTCTCACGTTCAATCCGGCGCCTGCATCGGAAAGAAGTGCGTCCTCGGGCAGAATGTGAATGTGGGGAACAATGTCAGAATCGGAGATTTCGTAAAAATCCAGAACAACGTTTCCGTTTATGAAGGCGTGATCCTCGAAGACTATGTTTTCTGCGGGCCCTCCATGGTCTTCACGAATGTCAACAACCCGCGTTCTAAATATCCCCAGGTTGGATCGCAATTCTACTTGAAAACACTCGTGAAAGAGGGCGCATCACTCGGTGCGAATTGCACGATCATCTGCGGTCATACCGTCGGCAGATTTGCATTCGTCGGAGCAGGCACAGTGGTAACGAAGGATGTGCCGGACTTCGCACTGGTTGTCGGAAACCCTGGACGCATTGTCGGTTGGATGAGCGAGGCAGGAAAAAAACTGGTGTTCGGCCAGGATGGCATTGCCATGTGCGAAAAATCCGGCAAAAGATACAAATTGGAAAACGGCGCCGCGAAGGAGTTGCCATAGTCGATGCACTGACCAGTACCACAATCCCTTTGAGAGAACTGCCGCGTGCAGGAGATTCCACATCGTCCGTTTCTTCGCCTGTCAAGCGGTCGAGCAATCAGCCTTTCCTCAGTATCATTACCTTCGGCATTCTGTCTCAGCGGTACGCATTCAAGCTCTTCGACGGGTCCTTCTTCCCCTCACACAATCTCACTCCTTATTGTTACGTTGCTCGTCGTTGTCCCGAATGCCCTCTTCAACTTGTTGTCGCAACCCACTTCATAGCCGTCGACAATCCAGATCACAGCGCTGCCATTGCGTTTATTCTATTTCTTTTCAGGGTCGTTTTTGATATCTTGCAATTTCAGCAGCTGAGAATGAGCCGGTGTGTTTGCCATCGCACCAAGTTTTGGAGTGATCGGGATATTGATTTGGGCTTCAAGATGCTCGTCCTAGCATCACAGGGGGTGTCTCCATCATCCAGACAGATTCACAGCGGGGGCCTGCCATTCGACACACTGGAAATTCGACAGCAAATCACGCTGCTTGCACCGGAAGACAAGTGGGAGGATCGTAGTCAGTGTTTTCTTCGCTCTCCAAAGTCACTCTTGCCAAGGCCGCGTTGTTTCAGGATGTGCCGGTGTATGTTCAGTTCTACATTACATCGCGCTGTAACCTGACCTGTAAACAGTGCAATATCATCTATGCCAATTCAGATGTGCGGGAGTGTTCACTCGAAGAGATCAAGCGAATCGCCGATAACTTCGCGACCCTCGGCGTGGCAATAGTGCTTCTCACCGGCGGAGAGCCCTATGTCCGCGAGGACTTGCCCGAAATCATTCATGAATTCGAATCTCGCGGTGTCCACGCCCGGATGCAGACGAACGGACTTGCGACAGAAGAACAGATCTGCAGATCTATCGAATTCGGCGGCAACGATATCTCAATTTCTCTCGATTCACTTCACCCTCCCACGCAAGACGATATCAACGGCGGGTTCAAGAAAACATGGCACCGAGCGCTGCAGACCATGGCAACGTACATGAAGTATCTCCCGACCGAAGGGAGCTTCGCAGCGTTGGGCTGCGTTCTCCAGCGCGACAATCTTGCGGATATCGAGGACGTTATTCGTTTCGGGACCGCCATCAGTTGGCACACATCGCTTGTACCTATCCACGTGACGGACAACCTCCATCCCATGAACTTCCGGACGTTCGACCAATCGATCCGATTCCGGCCAGAGGAGTATCCACTTGTCGACAAAGTGATCGAGCGTGTGCGATCCATGCGAGAGGAGGGATTTCTCCTCTACGACAGTGATCAGTATCTGGATGATATCAAACGGTTCACCCGCAATGAGCCAACAACGTGGCGGGGTAAGAATGCTGGAGTCTGCGACAGCCCTAATCTGTATTTTGCTGTCCTGCCAAATGGCGACTTTGCGCCCTGCTGCGATCACCGTCTCCCATTTTCCGTGTCAACCTACTCGCCGGATTTTCCGCGAATCTACCGTGACGCGATGTTCCGAGGCGAAGTACTGAAAAAGACAGCCCCGTGTCCCGGCTGCATGTACGGGAGCTACCCTGAAATAACGATTTCAATGCGTTATCTGGCGGCGAAATTCCAGCGCGTCCGAACCTTCTTCACCGCTCCACCGAAGAAGAATTGGCCGGTGAGCTATGAACAGCTCCTGACGATCGCTGATCGCATCCGTTCCGAAGACCGGGAACGGATTCTTCGCCCGCGAACCAATGCAGCGACGGTCTCTGTGACGGTGCGATAATACATGCCGAAAAAGATCCTGTTCGAAAGTGCCGTTCATCAATTTCTCTCAGCCGCACGCGATCTCGCCGAGGCTCAACGGGGTCATTCGTCCAAATTGTATGACGAATGGTCACAATTCATCCTTTCGATGCAATTCGCCTATCCAAAAGCCGGAACTCTTGACGTTCGCTGGAAGTATCCCGCGGCGGGCATCTCTTCTTTTTCGATCGATCAAGCTGAGTTCTACAAGCGGGGCGACAATGAACGCTTTGTACGGGAGCAGAAGGAATCGAAACTCCTGTTTTCGGAAGACAATATTCTCAAGAAGAACCAGGAGTTCTTCCGGGCAACTGTCGTGAGAATTGCGCGGGAGGCCGGCTTGGAAACGACGATGCATGGGATGGACGAAGCGTCGCGCCGGCTTCGGAGCGAAGAGGATTTTCACGATGAATGGGCTTCCGCGGAAGACGTTTTGAAGATCGACGTGCGGAAAATGAACGAGGCCTGTACAGCTCCGGAGATGCGCTATATCCGACGCGCAGTAGGTGATTTGAAAGGAAAGACGCTGCTTGATGTAGGTTGCGGGCTGGGGGAAGCCAGCGTCTATTTTGCTCTGGAGGGAGCCGAGGTCACAGCAACCGATCTTGCGCAAAAGATGCTCGATGTAGCAAACCAGTTGGCTGAGAAAAACGGTGTCCATATCCATGTTCACAAATCAGCTGCCGAAAGTCTCGCGTTGCCTCCAGATCGCCAATTCGACATCATCTATGCCGGCAACCTGCTACACCACGTGGACATTGAATCGACACTTCTCAGTGTGATACCCTATTTGAAGCCGGATGGTTTGTTCGTTAGCTGGGATCCGGTGGCATACAATCCAATTATCAATATTTACCGTAAACGCGCCATGAAGGTACGCACTGTCGACGAGCATCCGCTTCGGATGCGTGACATCCGATTGTTCAGGGAACATTTTGGCGACGTTCATACGCGTTGGTTCTGGCTGACCACACTTTCCATATTTGTAATCATGGCGGTCCTGCAGGGGCGCGATCCGAACAAAGAACGGTATTGGAAGAAGGTGGTCGAGGAAGCTGACCGTTGGAAGTGGCTATATAAACCCCTGGAGGCGCTCGACAGAATCCTCATGGCATGTATCCCATTTCTCCGACCGCTTTGCTGGAACGTCGTTGTTGTAGCCCGTCAACCGAAATCAAAAATGAAAACGCTATGACAAAATCAAAGAACACAATCGAACTCTCCGTTGTAGCTCCGTGCTACAACGAAGAGAAATGCTTGCCTGAATTTGTAAAGCGGACCGACGCCGTCCTCAGGCAACTCAAAATGAACTACGAGATCATTCTCGTGAACGATGGGAGCCTGGACAGGTCGCTCGAGATTGCTATAGAGCTCACAAAAGAGTATAAACATCTCAAGGTCGCCAATCTCAGCAGGAATTTTGGCCATCAGGTCGCCGTGACCGCGGGCATGGATCTCGCTGTCGGCGAGGCAGTTGTTCTCATCGACGCCGACTTGCAGGACCCACCGGAACTCATTGCCGATTTGGCCGCCAAATGGCGCGAAGGGGCTGACGTGGTCTACGGTCAGCGCAAACGGCGGGAAGGTGAAACAGCGTTCAAGCTGCTGACGTCAAAACTCTTCTACAGATTGCTCAAGAAGATCACCAGGGTGAACATTCCAATGGATACGGGCGACTTTCGTCTCATGAATCGAAAAGTCGTTGAGGCAATGAAACGCCTTCGTGAAAGTCACCGTTTTATTCGGGGACTGGTTACCTGGACCGGCTTCACACAGGCAGCGGTCATGTATGACCGAAAGCCCAGGTTCGCAGGCGAAACGCACTATCCACTGCGAAAGATGTTGCTCTTTTCGATGGACGCAATTACCTCGTTTTCCATCCTGCCGCTGCGGATGATGACAGTGCTGGGATCGTTCATCCTCCTACTCTCGATTCTGTTCTCCATTGTCGTACTCATCGTCAAATTCCTCGATCCGAGCTACTTCCTTGCTGGATTCCCCACTATAGTTCTTCTGATCACCTTCTTTGGGGGGATTCAGCTTATTTCCTTGGGCATCATCGGGGAGTACGTCGGGCGCGTCTACGAAGAGATCAAACGGCGGCCACTCTATTTCATGGATGGCATCTATCAGGACGGTTCATTGCAGGAGTAATGGTCACTTTGTCTACTGTTCTCACCTGTACCATCTGTCATGCTTCCGGACGCGCACACGACACTGGCCTTCGAACGTGTGAGGATGTCAGACACTTGGGTGACTATGCCGTCTACCGTTGCGAAGCGTGCGGTAATGCTTTCACTCACCCCGATCTTGCGCCCGGCGCCTATGAGTTGCTTCCCGACGCCACGAACGATGCTCTGTCTCCTGTTGAATCGAGACTGCTACATTGGATGATGAATCGTCGAATCGAGAAGCTGCAGACCTTCGTCGGCGGACGCTCTGCGCGGCTTCTAGATATCGGTGGTGGCGCGTGTGCCTTTGCGAATGCGGCAGCACAGCGTGGCTATGACGTTACGGTTATCGAGCCGAACGAAAAGAACAGAGCATACGCGGATGCAAAGAGCGGTGTGCGCTTCGTGGCCGATCAATTTCCCGGCGACCTTCTGCGATCCAACCTCCTTGCGTCGTCTTCCTTTGATGTCGTAACCATGTGGCATTCGCTGGAGCACACTCCACAACCTGCGGAGGTTCTTACAGCAATTCGGACTATTTTGAAACCCGGAGGGATCCTTTTCGTCTCTGTGCCGAACATCGATAGCTTGCAGGCTCGGGCAGGCGGGAATTTCTGGACGTATCTCGACGTGCCGCATCACCTTTGCCATTTCACCCCGCGAGGCCTCGAACCTTTGCTGCGGAAATCCGGACTTGAAGTCAGACACTCCTTCCGGTTTTCTGCTGAATATGATCTGTTCGGATGGTACCAGACTTTGTTGAACGTGGTGTCACGTTCCCACAACTATTTCTATAACAGCCGGAAGAAACGCCGGCTTGATCAATCCTATCTTCGGTTTCCCACGTGGACGAAACTTGTTACGGCAGCCGGGCCACTCATATTACCATTTGCCGCTGCGGCAGCATTAATAGCCTACGCTGCTAATTCTCCATCGTGTGTTGAAATGATAGCGATGAAGGAACTCGAATGAATTACTTTATCACAGGAGCGAGCGGTTTTATCGGCCAACATCTTGTTCGCCGACTTATTTCAGACAAACGTGCAACCGTGTCCTGTTTGGTCCGGGATGAATCAAAACTGCCCGAAGAGATTCGCAAGCGCGTACGTGTTCTTATCGGTGACGGCACATCAACGGAACTCTACGCACAAGAGATACACCAAGCCGATGTTGTCTTCCACATAGCCGCGCGTGCCGATCTTGGAGACGGTGACGCCTATCGACGAGACAATGTAGAGTTTACCGATGCGTTGATTCGCGTGGCAGCACAATCGAAGAAGCTCAAGCGGTTCGTGTTCACAAGCACAATCGGTGCAGTCGACCGGACAAGGGAGGATGACTGCTCCGGACCGTTGGATGAAGGATCGATCCGGAATCCCCTGACGGATTACGGCAAGTCTAAATTGATATGCGAGCAACATCTTGCAGCTTCGACGCTCCCTTACACCATTGTTCGTCCGACGCTTGTCTACGGCCCCGCTATGCGGCGTCAAAGCCACCTGCGTGTCTTCATCGATGCCGTCGCAAGCCGAAAACCATTTGTGCGATTCAACTTTCCGGGCAAGTTGTCACTCATTCAGGTTTATGATCTCGTGGAAGCGCTCGTACTGGTTTCGGAACATCCCAGCGCTGTGCGGCAAACGTATTTTGCTGCCGATGATGAACCCGTTGCACTAGGGACAATCTTCCAGGAACTGGGTTCCATTCTCGGGTCGGCATCTGGAACGATCAACGTCGGCATGGGTATACCGCAGGTGCTGAGAAAGATGCGACCATTCTTGCCACTGCAACTTCAGAATCTCTGTAGTGATGTGCTGACAGCTTCGAATACGAAATTGCGCCAACTGGGCTTTCGACCAGCCAAGAACCGTCGATATGCCCTTTTGGAGACCGCCCACCATCATTTTTCGCAGGAAGTTGGAAACAAAGGAATTGCTGTCGTTACCGGTGGAGCCGGAGGGATCGGCAGATCGATCAGTGAGCAACTTTACGCGCGTGGTTACGATGTTACCATCATTGATCGTGATGAAGAACAGGGAAAAATAGCAGCAGATTTATTGCATGGCACCTTCGTGCAGGCGGACCTCTCGAAAGTCAAGGATATCGATACTGTACAGGCGTATCTCGCTGATCATCACAAGCTAGTCCGCGTACTTGTGAACAATGCCGGAATTGGCAGACGAGGGTATTCAGAAACCATACCAGCCGACGACGTGTGGAAGATTGTTGGAGTCAACTGCATAGCGCCCGTTCAGCTCAGTAACACGGTGCTGCCCGCGTTTATCCGAAATGGACAAGGGACTCTGGTCAATATCGGTTCTTCTGCCGGTTACCAACCTCTACCCTATATGGCCACGTATGCTGCTTCGAAAGCGTTCATTATCCGTTTCACACAGGCTCTTCAGGGAGAACTTGCGGGTCGTGGAATTCCGTCTTCAGTAGAAGTGATTCTTGCCTCCCCTTCCGGGACAGCAACCAATTTTCAAAAATCGGCCGGTGTAAAAGACGACGATGCCGCTAAGTTACTCAGGCCAGATGACGTTGCGGCCAAAATCGTCAACCAGATCGGTAAGGGAAGCTCTACGATCATCGTTGGTATGTCCGGAAAGGGAATGGCTTTTGCGGGACGTTTCATTCCAACGAGTACCCAAATCAAGCTCTGGGAACGCCTGATGAGGAGCATGCGATGAGCGAAAATGGCTCGCGTAAGCAAGTCCTCCTGGGTTCACTTGTTTCAGCAGTGTGTGTGCTTTACCAATCGCTCTATCGAGCGGTTCCCGCGAATGGTGATGTTCTTCTGGGTCTCCCAATCGGCAAGGAGTTTGCTCACCCGGGTCTCTTTTCGTCAAATGATTTCCTCGTAGCATCCGGAATTCGGGGACCGTTTCATCTCTACAAATACCTCGGCGGATTTCTCTATCAAATTGGAGCGAATGTAGATCTGGCCTGGGAAGCATTCTTCCTGATTTTTCTATTCCTGACCTTTCTTTCGTTATGGTTCCTCTCGATGGAACTCACCCGCACTGCTGTATCCTCCGCACTTGTTCTGGCAGTGTTGGCAGTGGCCCACCCGTTGCGCGGTTCATTGAATGCCTCAGCGGTTCCAATGACCTCGTTTGTTACCGCGTCAGCGGCCATGCCATTTGCAGTCGTGGCCGTCACGCTGCTTTTCAGGAAACGATGGCTCGCATCGATGGCCCTGGCAAGCGCTGTGTTCAATATCCATCCATATATTGGACTTCTGGGAGCTACGGCGATCGCGGCTGTAATCTTAAGTCAGCGCGAACTGGAATGGAAACAAAGAATCACAATGGTCGTTCTGGGAGGAACCCTCGCTTTGCCCAACGTAGTCTATATACTGACTCATCTGCCGTCAAACTTTGGTTCCGCCGGATTTGATTTGTTTGCCCAGTTTCGTCAGTATGCGATGCATGCATTTGTAGAAGACCATTGGCGAGAAGGATATGGATGGTTCGTGATCAACATGGCCGGTGTGGTTTGGTTCATGCGATACATTTCATCCTGGCAGAGGCGCATGGTGTGGTTGCTCCTTGGTGCATGGTGTGGATTGATGCTCCTCTATGTCTTCAACGCATATGTGGTCAAGAATACTGCCGTTCTGCTCATGTTTCTGTTTCGCGCCACGTACTTCGTCAAGCCGATACTCTTCATCATCGTTGTGAACGGATTGTATCGATGGCACTCGGAACTGCACTCTGCCGTTGATTTCAAATCTCGCCGCCGGTGCCTTTTTTGGATTGGGACAAGTCTGCTTTTCCTTTCTGCGATCTTGCCGATGAAACTGGCAGTGCTTTCAGATACCGTGGCATTGCTAACGTATGGCATCTTCTTGAATGTAGAGTCGGCCCAGCCCGCGTATGCTGCCAGGCTCTTCGTAGGTGCTGGAATCTTCCTAAGCGCAGTTTCTATACTACTCCAGTTTCCGCAGTTCAGCCTCGTGCAGTCGTCTCTCGAATCCATCATCGTTGGTCTCGTCGTGTTGTCTGGAATATTTCTCGCCCGAACGGTTTGGGAACAACAACCTGACCAGAAGGACTCATTCTCCCCATCCATGGATTCGTTTTCTTTTGGTCGGATTGCCGCCCTTACTGCCGTGGTTCTTCTCGCACATCATCTGATAATCTCGGCAAAGGATCGCCAGCTTCCGTTTGTGCCCGATGCCGGCAGCATACGAACACGAATCATGATGCATGAAGCACCGGTCTCAACCGCGGCTCTGATGACATGGGCAAAAACCACAACGCCGCAACAATCACTTTTCGCGATTCCTCCGGACAAATGGGAGGAATTCGGGACTTTTCGCCTGGTTGCGGAAAGGGGTCTCTATGTCACGATCGAAGAAGTGAACCAACTCGCCTATGATGCGTCTATCTATCAACAGGCGCATCAGCGACTTCAACGGCTGGGAACACAATTCCCAGAACGTCGAACATTCAACACAGACGGATATTACGCTCTCACAGTAGAAGCCTGGCAATCCCTTTGCGCTCATGACCACATTGATTATGCAGTATTCGAAAAGAAAAGAGTGGCGAGGTCGGCGACATGGAGTGGAGTCTATGAAGATTCGGCGTATGTGGTCGTAGATCTTCATCAATTCGGCAGGTGAGCCTTGGACACCTTCATTGTGGTTCCCGATGGCTTGGCTGCTGACGCTCGCGGAAATCCGATCCTGAAACCGAGCTTTGTCTTCAGACCAGTTCTCGAAGCCGCTGCGGCAATGGCGCAAGAATCCGACACTGTTTATGTCGCACCCGGAAACAATTTCGGCGCAACGCTCTACGAACAAGAAGTCGCGGCGGACTATCTTCGGACTCTCAAACCCGCACTTACCGTCATCGCCCCTGTGATTGCAACGAGAGGATATATCGATACGTTCGGAAATGCCGAGTTCCTGAAGCCATCTCTCAAACATGACATTGCATCCACGCAATTCGTCCTGGTGTGCACCCAAATTCACTCTCTGCGAGCCGAGCTTTGCTTTCGGATGGCGGGATACAGACTTCTCCGCGTGGAGCGCGTTCGCTATCCGTCTGAGCGGGAACTCGTCGTGCGACGACTCTGGTACTATCGTTATCCTATCGCGTATTTCATGTGCGAGATTCTTGCACTTCTACGAGAGCTTGTTCGATTTCTCATTCGTTCAACCCTGAGTCATCGTCATGCTTAAGGCTCTAAAATCGCTTCTGTCGGCAGCAGCAGTCTATGGACTTGGCACTGTCATGAGCAAGTTCATCGGCTTTTTCCTGTTACCGATCTTCACCCGCGCGCTCACACCGGCTGAGTACGGTCTCTTCGAAACATTCAACGTGATATTATTGCTGTTGACTGCAATTGGTACGCTCGGAATGGACACCGCGATGATGAGGTTCTACTTTGATTCAGAGGAGCCCTTGTTCCGGAAGCGCGTCGCTTCGACGGCATTCTTGCTTGCTGTGACAACCGGATTGCTGCTGACTTCTATCGGGATTGTATGTTCGTCGGCACTCAATTCAACACTCTTTGGCGGTGCAAACCACATCCAGATTCTCCACATCACGTTTCTTGCCGTCGTTGCCTCCGTCGTCAATACCATACAGCTCTCTCTCTTACAAACGAAGCGCCAGCCCGGCCGATACTCCTTCTTGACGTTTCTTCGCTTTGTCATCATGTACGGACTAAGCGTCTGGTTTCTCCTGCGTGGTGATAGCGTCTTGGGGGTTATGCTTGCACAACTGATTGCGTACGTGATATCCATCGTTGTAGGATTTGTGTTTACGCGTAGTGATGTCACCCTTGCAGGTTCAAGCACGCTGGCTCGGAAGATGTTGGTATTCGGTGCACCCCTGGTTGTCGGAAGCGTGAACATGTGGCTTCTCAGTTCGAGCGATAGGTTTTTCTTGCTCCGGCTTTCAACGCTCGAGAACCTTGGCCTCTATTCACTCGGAAGTCGATTCGCTTCGATTGTACAGTTCGCGGTCCTGGCATTTCAATTGGCTTGGCCACAATTCGCATTTTCCACGGCGCAACAGTTTGGTGTGGCGTATGTGCAGTCTCGTATCCTGACATACTATTTGTTCGTGGCGATACCCTTGGTTCTTGCCGTCACGCTCTTCACGCCAGAAATGCTCGCGGTGTTGGCAACTGCGCAATATGCCGGCGCAGCTTCTGTTGTCTTTCTCCTTTCGTGCAGCTTCCTGATGTACGGCTGCTATTTTGTGTTTGGAATCATCCTGTCACACACAAAGCAAACGCTCTCTATCCTGACAATCACAATTCCTCCGCTCGTCGTCAGCATCACTCTGAATACGCTGCTGGTGCCAACATTGGGTGGAACAGGTTCCGCAATTG
>JBGPAN010000071.1:0-11382 GCA_041480785.1 Bacteroidota bacterium
AGTGAGGTTCGATGCGTCGAAACTGACGAGCGGCGTGTATTTCTACCAAATAAACGCCGGCAAGTTTATCGAAACCAAGAAGATGATGTTGGTGAAGTAACCTCGCTGCTCGTGATCGGTAATGCACTACATGCAAGGCGGGAGTATTCTCCCGCCTTGCTTTGTTTTAGAAGCCGTCGCGAGAATTGTCACGCACGACTTGAAGCACAGTGTCATTGCGAGCGTATTTTGCGAAGCAATCCATCCAGACACGGACAGATTGCTTCGTCGCTCCGCTCCTCGCAATGACTGTAAGCACCGAGTCATTGCGAGCGTTTCTTGCGAAGCAATCTATCCCAAGCATCGCTACGTTCTGAGCAATTGATGAAACAATTTTTTTTCGTCTACATCATGACGAACTTTCTGAACGAAGTTCTGTACACAGGGGTCACGAGTGATCTCAAGCGGCGAGTAACCGAACACAAGGAGAGGAAAGGGAAAAGCTTCACCTCGCGGTACAACACGACCAAGCTCGTCTATTTTGAAACGTTTGAGGACGCATACAGTGCCATTGCCCGCGAAAAGCAGATCAAAGCCGGCTCGAGACAAAAGAAAATCGATTTGATTAACAAGATGAATCCAGAGTGGAAGGACTTGTTCGACGGGCTCTGAGCCATATTGTTTTCATGGATAGATTGCTTCGTCGCTACGCTCCTCGCAATGACTCCAGCCTCTGCGTCATCGCGAGCGTTTTGCGCGAAGTGCCTTCTTTTGTCATCCCCGCATGCTATTAGCGGGGATCCAGAACGTGGACTGCATCGGCCACGGGCAAATGTGAAGCTCAGTTCTGTCCCGCTGTTCGGGATCCCGCATATAAGCGGGATCCGTAGAGCGGGAGATTCCCGACTAAAGCATTCGGGAATGACAAAATTTTGGTTTTGATTGTCCCGCCTTTAGATTCCACTTATAGGTGGGATTCCAGAGAGCGGTGTTTAGTCGCCACGCTCGTCGTAATCGTAACGAAGGTTTTTGAGATGAGTTCTAGTGACGGAGGCTGAAAGTGCGAATGTTCTGGACATCCAGGGTGGCGTTTGCTGTGGTTGCGGCTTGGTGGGGCGCTGTTGCTACTGCGCAGCCCGCTCAGCCGCCAACGAATGTGGTGGCAAAGGCCGGCGAACTGTTTGTGACGGAAAAGGAATTTCTGCAGCGCTTTGAATTGTTGCCTGCGCTGCAACGGAGCCGGAAGAGCCGCCTCGAAGAATCGAAACTTGAACTGGTCTATTCTCTCATTGCTGAAAAGCTGCTTGCACAAGAAGCCCGGGAGAGAAAGCTGGATCGCGATTCTTCGTTTCTCGCTTCATTTGAAGATGTTCGCAAATTGCTCGCGCGGGATCAACTCTATCGTGAGGAGGTGCGTTCAAAGGTAAACGTATCCGATCAGGAAGTGCGTCGGGGTATTGCGGAAGCTCAACGTGAAATCTTGATTTCCTTTCTCTTCTTCGACAAAGAGGAGGATGCCGCATTCGTAAGAAAACAAATCAAGTCAGAGCGTGATTTCGATCGAGTGCGAATCGATTCCAGCATGCACGCCGTTCGCGATACGGCCACGGTGATCTGGAGCGACGCTCAACCCGCCATAGAACGGGCGGCATATCGTCTGAAGAAGGGAGAAATCTCCGGAGTCATCAAAGCGGGGTCTGGCTGCTATATCTTGAAGGTCGAACGAACTGCAACAAGTGCATTCTACACATCCCTCCAACCGTCCGTTCTCTATGAGCGGGTTTTTGCCAAGCTCCTAGAGCGCAAGGAAGAGGCGCGGCTGAATGGGTATGTGACGGAGACCCTGAAGGGGAGGGTTGGGTATTCCAAGCCGGCACCGTTCAAACGACTTGGCCTTGCCATCGAGAAAGCGTTCTCTAAAGCTCCGCTTTCCGGCAAGGTGGCTTTGTCGAACCTGATGGTGCAGGGTATTCAGAAAGACTGCAGCGATCTGCTGAACGATACTCTGGCTGTCGCTGGCACACGGATGTGGACCGTAGCGGAGGTTTTGGACCAACTCTATGCCAAAGGATTCAACGTCGACAGCACTTCAGTGAAATCACTCCCAGCGTTGCTCAATGCGCAAGTACGGGTCTGGGTCCAGCAGGAATTGCTCGCTCAGGAAGCTCTGTACCGCGGTCTCGATCAGTATCCTGAGGTGAGAGAGGAACTTGATATTTGGTATCAGAGTTTTTTGGCGCAGTGGATGAAAATGGCCGCGAAGCGGCAGATCTCCGTCTCTGATGCAGAGGCGATGGCCTTTTTGAAGAGATCGGATTCCGCAATCTTTGTTCCGCGCGTTCAAATCCGTGAGCTGAAAACGTCAACACTTGATCTTATGCAGCAGGCGTTGACTGAGTTGGACAACGGGAAAAGCATGGAAGAGGTCATCACGCGTTGGTGCAGTGATCCCGACCTGCGTCAACGCAAGGGGATCTCTGACGCTTTCCCGATATTCGAGCGTTCGCCAATTGGGGAACTTGCATGGCAGATGGTTCCCGGGCAGCGCTACGGACCCTTGAAGGATTCAACGGGATTTGTCTACTTCGAACTTCTCTCGAAGGAAACCAAAGGTGAAGGGAGTGATACCACCTTGGCCGCGCGGGTAGCGACGGCGAAGAAAGAACTGTTCCGAATGAAAGAGAAGCGCACGATGACCCTGTTTCTCGCCCAGGTCGGGGCTGCGAGGGGCTTCGACATCTATCAGGATCGACTGATGAAACTGGAAGTGTCGCCGACGCCGATGATGACATTTAAGATCATTGGATTTGGCGGGCGCATGTTCGCTGTACCTTTTGTTGATCCCCAAATCGAATGGTTGAATGTTACTCCACCATCCGAGAAGATCATATTCTAGAAACTCAGACGAAAACCCGGACTTTGCCATATAGGCTCGAAGGATATCATCTCACCCCGAGATGTTTCTGCTCGGGGTCTGAAAACGAGGTCCCGAACAAAAGCATTTCGGGACGACCTCGGCCTTGTGTCTTCTGCCGCTCTGCGGCATAAGTTTTCACTCTTCTTTTTTGAGCAATTATGAAACTGAAATTCTCGTTGTGGATTTGCTTCCTCTTCCTCTTCGTGCGCGTCTGCACGGCACAAGATAGCGTGGATGTGACATTTAGGTATTTGGCAACGAAGAGTTCACCCAGCGTCGTCTTTCTGCCGGGGGAATTCAATGGCTGGGGACACAACAATAACGGGGTGATCCCCCCGAATGATCCCTCTCTTATGACGCGTGATCCCGTCACTGGGGTGTGGACGAAGACCGTGCGACTGCAAATCGGTTTTGCGGGGACGCCTCCAAAAGGGATCGCTGGGGCATACCAATACAAATTCTGTGAGGATGGCACAAGGTGGTCGGCAGATCCGCTGAATCCACGAACGAATCCGGGCGACGCCGGCAATTCCTATCTCTACGTCACAAATCCCATAATCTACCAGTTCGTTCCGAACCAGGTCACGGGGGCAACGCGAAGTTCGAATCCGATTGTCTCGGCATACTTGTTTCCGAAAGTCGGCGGTCAGATTGACACGGGAACAATCGTTTTGAGAGTCGATGCACGAATCTATTCCGGGCTTGGTAGTTACTACAATTCGTCAACTCAACAACTTGTGTTTCGGATCCCGGATCGGATTCAGAACGGTTCGCATAGCATGTGGCTCACCGCCGCAGGCGTCTCCGACAGCGCATCGTTTCTTGTCCAGGCTGGATTCGTGCAAATCACAAATCTTGGCAATTTCACGACCCGGAACTCTCAGCGAGCGTTGTATGGCATTGTGGAGGACACATCGATCCACGACGTCAAGATAGTCCGCAATGCGGTTGATACTTTGACCACAACCGCATCGGCAGGCCAATTTGTTCTGACGGTCCAGCTCCGAGAAGGGAGCAATTCCTTTGCAGCGCTTGTGCGCGACAAGCTGGGAACGATCCAAACGTCCGATTCCGTCTCGTTCACATATCTGGTCAACCATGCACCGGATGCAGATATCAGTTTCATCGATATTGGATCCAACATCATCTTCAGCGCTCAAGCGAGCGATCCTGACCCCGGACAGACACAGAAACTTGTCTATCAATGGTTCGCGGATGACCGCAACCCACAGCCTTTGCCTGGCGTCGTTGGTGCAACGGGCTCCCAGCTTATCATTTCGAAGCCAACGATACCCGGGGAGTACTTCGTCACGCTCATTGCCACAGATCCGGATGGCAACAAAGACACCACGCGTAGTTTCTTCACCATATCTCCGGGGGGCGGGTTCCAGACTTCAACGAGGGCGACCGTTCCTCAATGGGTCAGACAGGGGAGACTCTATGAGATGTTTTTCAAGTCGATGACCCCACAAGGGACTATTGCAGCGGCACAGGGATATTTGCCGTGCCTGAAGAGCCTGGGTGTGAACATCATTTGGTTGATGCCGATCATGGAGAACGCGTATCCGATCAACAATCGGACCGGCCCCGGTTACAATATCAAGAATTTTCTGAAAGTCGCGCCGGAATACGGAACGAACGACGACTTCAAGGAGTTTGTCCGGCAAGCTCACGCTCTTGGAATCAGGATCATCCTTGATGTCACACCGAATCACACGAGCTTCCAGCATCCATTTGTTCTGGAGGCGAGGCAGTTCCGGGAGAATTCACCGTACTGGAATTTCTATCAGCATTCGTACATCCCGCACAACACGAATGGTTTGGGTCAGAGCTCAACTGCCGATGGATTCTACTACTACTCCGGATTTTCGGATCAGTTGCTCAATTACAACTGGTCTGACATCGATGCCCGGTCCTATATGATCGAGGTCTACAAATGGTGGGTGAAGGAATTCGACATTGATGGCTATCGCTTCGATGTATATTGGGGACCGCATCGAAGGGCGGGAGGTGGTGCGGGGAATGAACTGGAGATGGGGGCTCCCGTCCGGAAGGCTCTCAAGAAAATGAAACCGGATCTCTTTCTGCTTGCAGAAGACGACGGAACAGGTATAGGAACAGAGGTGATCTTCGCGGACAGGAGTGGCGGCGTAGATGCAGGATATGACTGGAGTCTCTATGGCGGAGCGATCAAACCGTTTTCGTTTGACTATGGAGGAGTCGAGGCTCTGCACGCCCGATACTACAACAGCAACTTCTATCCGGGGCCGAACGCTTCGTTCATGCGATTCATGGAAAACCACGACGAAGAACGCATTGTTGCGTTGGCAAACTACGGAACATATCAGCGGACAATGCCGATGGCCACGACGTTGTTCACGGTTCCGGGTATGCCGTTGATCTACTCCGGACAGGAAGTTGGCTACGGTTTGGGAATAGGAGACTTCTATCAACGGACGCGGGGAGTGATCGACTGGAATGCTCAAGGCAAAAGCGTGCTGATGCCGCGCTACCAACGTCTGGCGCAGATGAGAGCTCAGTATTCGTCGTTCTCCTCACAGAAACTCAACAGGCTGGCCTCAGGGAGCGACCTGGTGTATGCCTATGTGAGACCTCAGTCTAACAGCGATGCTGTGGTTGCGGTGAATTTTAGTCCTGTGCAGCAATTCATATCGCTCAATTTGTCGCAGGCGACATTGGAGACTTCGTACGCCAATGGAAAGAGCTATTTTGCCAGCGATCTGTACAATGATACGAGCTATTCTTTGATCTATAATGGTGGGTTCACGCTGCAGGTGACGCTCAACCCATACGGGAGTCTCGTCTGTATTCTCTCAGATTCAATCAAACGGTTGAGTTTGCCTCTCCTGGTCGGTGTCCACGAGAACGGCAAAGCTGGCTTGCCGACTGACTACAAGCTTTCTCAGAACTTCCCGAATCCGTTCAATCCATCGACGACGATCAGATACGAGTTACCCTCGGAATCATTCGTGAACGTCAGGGTCTTCAATCTCCTCGGCGAAGAGGTTTCGACGTTGATCGATGAAAGGCAATGCGCAGGTGCTCACGAAGTACGGTGGAACGCCCTGAGATCAGGTGGAGCACCGTGCGCGTCGGGGGTCTATTTCGTCCGGATCGAAGCAGGGAGTTTTGTGGATGTGAAAAGAATGCTCCTTCTCAAATGAGGATGGCGATGAAAACGTCTAACCTGCATTTCTTTCGAAGAAGGTTCGTGCAAGCCCAATATCTCTTCGTCCTGGCTTTGCTCGTATTGTGCTGCAATGGCCGGCTACTCAGTATGTCGGGGCGAAATGCGATTGCCGATGATACAACGAGCGCATCGAAGTCAACCACGATATCTAATAAGTCTACCAGTAAGACTCTGTATCTCAACATCATCTGGCATCAGCATCAGCCGATGTATCTTGATCCTGGCCCTGATCAGCTGAAGGGTCCGTGGGTGCGGACACACGGCACGAAAGACTACTACGACATGGCAGCTACCATTGCCCAATATCCTGCCATCCACTTCACTGTCAATCTAACCTCCTCATTGATGGTTCAGCTGGACGAGTACTACGTCAAGCGGCTGGGGCCTTGCGTCGATCTCCGGAAGAACCGCGTGGACTCTAAAAGGTATTTTGCTTCGTTCGGTGGGAAAACAGATCCGTGGATCGATCTCGCGTTGAAGCCTACCGCGCAGTTCACGAAGGACGATTTGAATTTCCTTCTCACGAATGTGTGGAATGCATTCTCGGTCAGCGATGTCGTGATCTCGCGATTTCCGGAGTACCGCGCCCTCCGTGAGAAATTCCGCAAGGAAGGTGCAGAAGGTTTGTCAGAGCAAGACCGCCGGGAGATCAAGTTCTGGTTCTATCTGGCCAATTTTGACCCGGATTTTCTGTCAGGAAAGGTGAAGCTGTTCACCGGCGGGACGGTTGATCTTGGAGACATTGTTGGAAAACAAGCAGATGGTACTTATCGGCTGAAAAGGACCATCTCAGAAGATGACTGCAATCGCATCGTGGCGGAAACCTACAAAGTTCTCGCGGCAGTCATCCCGACTCACAGAAAACTGATGTACCACCCAACGACGCATCAGGGGCAGGTAGAGGTCATCACGACGCCGTTCTATCATCCCATATTGCCCCTCATCTACGATACCGATCTGGCAAGGCTGTGTCAGCCCAATGATTCGATGCCTCCGCGTTTTCATTTCCCTGAGGATGCTGATGCCCAGGTTGCGATGGCGGTTGAATTCTACAAGAAGCAGTTCGGGGTGAGGCCGACTGGCATGTGGCCAGCGGAAGGAGCAGTAGCCCACGACGTCGCATCAGTGTTTGCGGTGCACAGCATTCATTGGATAGCGACAGACGAGAAGAATCTTGCCCGGTCAAAGGCGGAAAACCACGAGAAGTACTATCCCTATTCGCTCTCCGCGAAAGGGGCAAAGGCTCCGGTCGCAGTCGTTTTTCGGGATACGGAACTTTCTGACAAGATCGGCTTCGTCTATCAGAACTTCAAGGGGGAGGACGCGGCGGATGATTTTATCAAAAGCGTTCTCCAATACGTACCCGAAGCAGGTGAAGCTGATCGGTTGCTGACAGTCATTCTCGATGGCGAAAATGCATGGGAATGGTACAGACTGGATAACGACGGTAAAGAATTTCAGAATGCACTCTACCGAAAGCTCTCGGCTCTTTATGACGCAAAGATTGTAACGACAACAACGGTAACGGAGTTTGTCAACGGTAACCCATCTCGGGGTATTCCGGCGCATCCTGTAGTATCTATGAAGAAGATTACGTGGCTCTGGCCGGGATCATGGATCAATGCAAACTACGATACGTGGATTGGAGAAGGAGAGGAAAACCTCGCATGGAGCTACCTGTTGACCGCGCGAAATGACCTCGGCCACTCCGGTTTGAAACAACCTGACCCAAAGGCTGCTCCACCGGAAAAAGGGACTCCAACGTGGTTCGCTTTCAAAGCATGGGAATCGATGTACGCGGCGGAGGGATCTGACTGGTTCTGGTGGTACGGAGACGATCAGTTGGCCCCGGGAGGGGATAAGCCGTTCGACATTGCTTTTCTGACCTACCTGGAAAACATCTACAGGTTCGCCCGCCTTGCAAAAGCGAAGATGCCTCAGCGCGAATTTCAGCCCATCATAGTGGACGGGGGAGATTCGAAAGAAGGGGTTCAAGGAACGATGGCGCGAAGCCGGAATGACCTGGTAAATATCGTGTTTCAAGTGAATTGCACTGGCATCTCAGTCCCAAAATCTGTTTATATTGTCGGCAACCAAGAGGTGTTGGGGAACTGGATTCCGAACAAGATCAAGTTGTACGATGACGGAACCCATGGCGATCTGACCAGGAATGACAGCACTTGGACACTAGAAGTTTGGCTACCAGCGGGAGCTCAGGTTGAGTATAAGTACACAAACAGCGGCACTGAGGGCAATTGGGTTCCGGGAGAGGAATTTTCGATCACTAACAGGAAGCTCAAGATCAGCAGCAACCCCGGTACACGCCAGGTTGTAGTCGATAGATTTGGCAAGATATGAATTGGGTTATCTTCTTACATATAAAGAGAAAATGCGTGTACGCTGAGAGTGGATCCAAGGTGGTTGCTGTGGTGGTTTTCTTCGCTTGGAGCATCCTCGTGATGGCGATGGTCGGGTGTGGGCGAAAACCTGAAGACCCCAAGCGAATCGTGATCTGGCACCAGATGAGGCCCGACGAGCAGGTCATTCTCCATCGCCAGCTCGCCGGCTACATGGTAACCCATCCGGGGATCAAGATCGAAGAGCTTTTCAAAGAAACAGAGATGTTGCGGAGCGCCTATGTTGTTGGGGCGCTTGCGGGTCAGGCGCCGGATCTGGTCTATGGCCCTTCTGACCCAGTTGGTGTCTACGAGGCTACGAAAAGTATCAAGCCGCTGGAGGATTTGTTCTCTCAGGAGTACCTCTCCGCGTTCGATTCGACTGCGCTGCTCCGTTACAAGGGCCATCTTTACCAGATTGCTGACAAGATTGGAAATCATCTTGCACTCGTGTACAACAAGAAATATGTTCAGAAGCCTCCGACAAGCGATAAGGAGCTGATAGACTTAAGCAAAGCAATTCAAGCGAAATACGGGTACGTTGCCGGGCGCCCCAACGTGTATGGAGTGACGTGGAACTACATTGAACCGTTTTTCTTCATTCCGTTTTATACAGGTTTTGGAGGCTGGGTGTTTGGTGAGGATGGAGTGACTCCCACGCTCGACAACAAGTCGATGGTGGATGCATTGAACTTCATCCGGCAGCTTCGGGATGACGAGAAGATCGTCCCGAACGAGGCAGACTATGAGATCGCCGATGCCTTGTTCAAGGATGGGAAAGCCGCTATGCTCATCAACGGGGATTGGTCCTGGGCAGGATACGCTAAGAAGGGAATTGATATCGGAGTTGCTCCATTGCCAAAGATCTCCGCAACAGGCCTCTGGTGCGCGCCAATGACTTCGCCCAAGGGCTATTCGATGAACGTCAATGTGAGCCGAGAAAAGATTCCCCTGCTGGTGGATCTTCTCAAGTATCTCCTGTCGGAAGAATGTGAGCTTGAGACGACGAAGGCCTTGAACACTGCTCCGACACGCCGATCGTTGTACCACCATCCCGAAATTCTCTCGAACGAGATTCTCCAGAACTCGCTCATCCAGATCGCTCATGGCAAACCAATGCCGGTTGTTCCTCAAATGAGGGCGGTATGGGATGCAATGAGGCCGAGCTACCAGGCAGTCATGGGAGGCGCAAGGACCCCTGAGCAGGCAGCCCGAGACATGCAGGCGCAAGCTCTCCGGAAGATCAAGGAGATGAACGAGTGAACACAGGCAGAACAAAGCAGTTCATCGGTTTTCTCGTGATTCCATCGTTCGTTCTTCTCGCCGCGGTGGTCTTCTATCCATTCCTGTACAACGTGGCGCTCGCTTTTGGGAACATGAATCTCAACAAGATTCGGGATTGGCAGTTCATCGGATTCAGACAATTCATCAAGATCTTCACGGAGCCTTCCCAACCGGATTTCTACGCGGTTTTCGGCAAGACGATTATCTGGACAGTGGTCAACGTCGCCTTCCATGTCATCCTCGGTGTCTTCCTTGCCCTTTTGCTGAACCAGAAGATCAAAGGGAAGGCTGTCTATCGTACACTTCTCATCCTGCCGTGGGCGATTCCACAATACATCGTTGCACTGACATGGCGCGGGATGTTCAACTATGAGTACGGATCGATCAACCTGATCCTTACCAAATACCTCGGGATGCCGGCAGTTGAGTGGCTGCGAAGCCCGACGGAAGCGTTCATCGCATGCATCATCACGAACGTCTGGCTCGGATTCCCTTTTATGATGGTCGTCGCTCTCGGTGCACTCCAAAGCATTCCTCACGAACTCTACGAGGCTGCGGAAATTGATGGCGCTTCATGGTGGCACAAGTTGCGGACCATCACTCTTCCGCTCATACGACCCGTCATGATTCCGGCGATCACTCTTGGTATCGTCTGGACATTTAACAACCTCAACATCGTCTGGCTGGTCAGTAATGGGGGAGAGCCATCGGACAAAACGCACATTCTGGTTTCATTCGTCTACAAAGCAGCCTTCAATTTCTACAGTTTCAGTTATGCGGCGGCTCTCTCGCTCGTCATTTTCCTTCTGTTGTTGACATTCAGCATGGTTTTCATGAAGCAGTCGAAGGCGACAGAAGGAGCCTACTAGTGCCGCTTCCTCCGAAGGAGTCCCCGGTAGGGGTCCGTTGGACCTTCGGACAAAATGTAATATTGTGTTTTGAGATGAATTCACCAATTGGAAGCGGGCACTAACGCCTTTCTGAACATGCGAAAGGCATGGCGTTACTACAAGATCTCTAATTAGAAGTGGCATTAGGAATTCCATGGCGACTCAGAACAGACGTGTGAGGTTCCTTCAGTTGGCTGCGACACATGTCGTCCTCGCCTTCTTTGCGTTGGTGGCAGTATTCCCGATTTGGCAAGTCTTCAACATCTCTCTTCGTCCGGGCGATCAATTACTCTCGACTTCTCTTGAATTGGTGCCTCGTAACGCGACGTTTGATAACTATGTCCGACTCTTCACAGAGCGTGACTTTCTCGTCTGGTTGAGGAACAGCGCAGCTGTGACCGTCTCGGTGACCATCACCGGCGTGATTTTTGCGTCCATGGCTGGATACGGGTTTTCGCGGTTTCGGTTCATCGGCAAGAAAGCAGGCCTGCTCAGTCTTCTCACGACCCAGATGTTTCCTGGCACTATGCTCTTGCTGCCAATGTACATCATGCTCATCAATCTGGGGCTGATTAATTCCTACCTGGGAATCGTGATCGTTTATTCTGCGACGGCGTTGCCGTTCTGCATATGGACCATGAAGGGATACTACGACACCATCCCTACAAGTCTGGAAGAAGCTGCCCGTATCGATGGTTGCTCACA
>JBGPAN010000072.1:0-11380 GCA_041480785.1 Bacteroidota bacterium
CACAACGGCTATATCGAGTACAAGCGACAGCACAATCTTATGGACTACGATGATCTTATGGTGAACTTCGCGCTCTTGATGAAAAAAGACGAGATTAACAGAGCCGTTCTCTCCGACCGGTACAAGTATATCATGGTGGACGAATATCAGGACACAAACCGCGTACAGGCTGAACTGGTCAAGCTCCTCGCTTTCAAACATCAGAACATCATGGTCGTTGGAGATGATGCTCAATGCATCTATTCTTTCCGTGGATCCACCATCAAGAACATCATGACATTCCCGCAGGAATTCCCTGATTGCAAGGTCGTCAAGCTGGAGGAAAACTTCCGCAGCACCCAGCCGATTTTGAATCTCGCCAACGAGATCTTGAAACGGGGGACGGTCTCCTGAATTCTGACTTCTGACTTCTGAATTCTGACTCCTTATGTACTACAAAGAACTCTATACACGTCGATCCGGCGGAAGCCTCCCGCAACTCATCTCCACGGAGAATGAGAACATGCAGTCGCGCTATGTGGTGCAGAAGATCCTGGAATTGCGAGAGCAGGGGGTACCACTGGAAGAGATCGCGGTGTTGTTCCGTTCGTCATTCCTGTCGTTTGATCTTGAAATCGAACTCACCAAGGCCAACATTCCCTTTGTCAAGTTCGGCGGCTTCAAGTTCGTCGAAACGTCACACGTGAAAGATGTCGTGGCCTATCTGCGGGTACTCGAAAACCTGCGCGATGTTGTCTCGTGGAACCGCATTCTCCTTCTGATTGACGGTGTGGGCCCGAGGACGGCAGAAAAGGTCGTTGACGACATATTGAAGCGGCGTGTATCGCTGAGCTCCGATGGCCGGGAAGCGCTGCCGACGACGAAATTCTGGATGCAGTTTAATGACTATACGGAGAACGTTCAGAAGCTGTTTGATGTTTTGAAACAGGCGTCCCTGCCGAATCTTGGCCCGGCAGAGAAGACATTCCAGATTCTCCAGTACTATGAACCGATCCTCCGTGCACGCTACGATGATCATCAGAAGAGGAAGAAGGACCTTGAGATGTTTCAGAACATTACGGAGCGCTACAAGGAAGTCGATACCCTTCTGACAGATCTTGCCCTCGAGCCGCCGAATGAAAGTATCGTCGATGTTGAATCGCCGGGACCGGAGGAAGAGTTCCTCACTCTTTCGACCATCCACAGCGCGAAAGGGCTTGAGTGGAATTCCGTTTTCATCATCTACGCGCTGGAGGGACGATTTCCAACCATGCGCTCGGTCGCCAGCGACGAAGAAATCGAGGAAGAACGTCGGCTCATGTATGTGGCGTGCACGCGTGCCAAGGCGAACCTCTTTATTACCTATCCGATGAACGTGTACGACCGCGAGAGCGGACTCATCCTCACGAAGCCATCTCGTTTCATCCAGGGTCTCGGCGAACACCTGCTCGAGCCATGGGTCGTTGAATGAATGCGATTCAGGTCTCACAGAACAATGACAAGTCCCGGCAACCTTATTCCCGGCACGAGTCTTCATCTCGACCGTAACGAAAACTTGTATGGTCCCGCGCCAAAGTGCTTCGAGGCTCTTCGCAGCATTGGACTCGAGGAGCTGAGCGTCTATTCCCGTGACTTCACGCGTGGTGTAAAGAGCAGACTCTCGGAGCGGCTCGCACATGAGCTGAAGATTCCCGAGGCGCAGATCCTCCTGAGCGAAGGGAGCGAGGATATGCTGAAGCAGGCGGTGCACTGCTATCTCGGCCCTGGTGAAAAGATGCTTTGTCCGTCTCAATCATGGTGGTATTATCAGAAGGTCGCTGCCGAAGTCGCAGGTGAGACAGTCACGTATTCGCTCAAAGAAGGAACAGACGCATTCTCCTATGACGTCGATGAGCTCATGGGTCTATACAGGAAGGAATCGCCCCGCGTCGTCCTCATTGCTTCCCCCAACAATCCGACAGGCAATTCATTCCCGGATGACGACCTGAAAAAGCTCACAGAAGCCTTCCGGGAAAGTATCGTCGTTCTCGATGAAGCATACTGGGGATTTGCCGATGCGTCGAATGAACATATCGCCGACCTCATTGGCCGCTATCGTAACCTCGTTATTCTTAGGACCTTTTCCAAATATTACGCTCTTGCAGGAGCGCGCATTGCTTTCGCTGCCGTTGGTACAAGCCTGAGTCGACTGACAAAATTCTCAGCACGGTACCTGGGTTATAATCGCATTTCCGAAATGCTGGCTCTTGCAGCTCTCGACTCGGCAGAATACTATGAAGCGATCAGCAAGCAGATGCGGAAAGATCGTCAAGCCTACTATGAACTGTTCGCACGCTTCAAGGGATTTCGCTGCTTCGCTTCCGACGCGAATTTCATTCTGGCAAAAATTCCACCGGATGCCAAACAATCACTGGAGCTATTCCTCCAAGGGAAACAGATTGTCATCAAGTTCTTCTCTGAGCATGAGTTCGTGAATTGTGTGCGCATCACGCTCGGCACAAAGGAACAGAATCGACGCTTGCAGTCGGCACTCTTGGAATTCCTTGAAGCTCGTCAAGCGAAGGAGCATTCGGCGTGAAGTGCATCATTCTTGCCGCGGGTGCAGCGACCCGGATGCGGCCACTGACGAACAATCTTCCCAAATGCCTCCTGCCGGTTGGCGGCAGGCCGATTCTGCAGCGAGCGATCGAACAGGTTGCCGCGGCAGGCATTGAACAGATCGGGTTGGTGATTGGATTTCAGGCGGAGGCGATTCGCGAATTTGTGAAGAAGCAACTTCCCTCTCTTCGCATCCGATTCATCGTGAATCCGAAGTATGAATCGACAAACAACGCATTCTCGCTCCTGATGGCCCGCGAGTTCTTCTACGCGGGATCCAAGGAAAAGCAGCCCGTATCCGATCTCTTGCTGATGGATGCCGATATCGTTTTTTCCCCGCACTTGCTTCCCTTTTTTCTGGGTGAGGGCTCGCCAAATCGCATCGCCGTAAGAGTTGCAGGATCTCATGACGAGGAAGAGGTCAGGGTAAAGGTCGATGCTTCTGGGAACGTGCTGGGGATTGGAAAAACCACCCCGTTGTCCGATGCGTATGGTGAATCTGTCGGTATCGAGTTCTTTTCTTCCGCTACTGCGCAACGACTTTTCGAAACTATCGAGCAGCGTGTACGCAACGACCAAGGGCGAGACGAATTCTACGAAGCATCGTTCCAGGCAATGATCGATCAGGGGATACGCTTCAAAGCAGTCGACGTGAGTTCCTTTCCCGCGATAGAAATTGATACTCCGGAAGACCTCCGGGCGGCTGAAGCTCTCGTCATGACACAACGAGATCCATCGGAAGACTCATGAGCGGGTTTCAGGACACATTCCATTGACGTACGAATACAGGAAATCTCTGAAGTCCAGTCTTTCGGATGAACTGATCAATACATACCTGCTCAGGCCTCTGGCAGGGCTGATCGTCTGGGTCCTCTATCGCACGCCGATCACGCCGAATCAGGTAACCATCGCTTCCACGATCGCCGGCCTTGTGGCAGCATGGCTGTATCTGAAGGATGACGCGTTCTACACAGCAGTCGCTGGACTGTGCGTGACGCTCAAAGATGTGCTCGACTCGGCCGATGGCCAGCTTGCGAGGGCGAAGCAACAGTATTCCCGGATAGGACGATTCCTCGATTCGCTTGGAGATTTCCTTGTCGATGTTGCACTGTTTGGAGTGATAGGCTGGGTACTGTTTTCCTCCTCAAGCGATTGGCGGATGATCGTTCTAAGCATCCTGGGCCTCATCGGCATCACGTTGCGAGTTTCGTACCATGTCTTCTACCAGACCTCGTTTCTTCATCTTGAAGAAAAATACCAGGTCAATCGCGTGACAGAAGATATCACGACGAACGACCTTGCGGGCGACCCCGTAGCCTTGCGGCTGCAAAAGGCTTTTCAGTTCATCTACGGATGGCAGGATCGCCTGATGCTTCGTCTCGATACATGGTGCAGGCGCGGGCGTACCGATCGGGATTTCTTGAGCCGTTGGTATTCGGACCCGAAAGGACTCAGACTCTCCGGTCTCGTTGGCTTCGGAACAGAGCTGTTTTTGTTGATGGTTTGCTCGGTGTTCAATGAACTTTCACTCTATCTCATTCTTAATGTATTCTTCATGAGCGGAATAGCATTGCTTTCCGTATTTTATCGTCGTTGGTTTCTTAGCGTAACATTTTTAGCGAAAGGTCGGTCATGAGAAAACTCTTCCTCCTTGCGGCTCAACTCGTCTTCGTCATGTCTCTGATGGCTCAGATCCCCGGCGATTCCGATAACAGGGTTCTTCTTCCGAACGGATGGTGGCTTTCCCCGGTCGGCGAGCAAGTCCGTCTGGGCGATTTTCCAATGAACGCCGTACTCACCGATGACGAAGCGTACCTCGCCATACTACACGGCGGCCAATCGAAGGCTCAGGTCATGCTTTTTGATGTGAAAGAAAAAAAGGTCACACAAACGATCCAGCTGAAGGACGCTTGGCAGGGGATCGCATTTCAGGGAGCAAGACTCTATGTCTCCGCGGGATTCCAGAACTGCGTCTACACCTTCCAACTCGAACAGGGGATCCTGGTGGCAGGGGATACCATCAAACTTGTCGAAGGCAATCCGAAATACGACGGTGCTGCGGCCGGATTGGATGTGAGACAGAATACGCTTGCCATCGTATTCCGAAGAGACAGCACTCTGCGTTACTACAACCTGCAGACAAAACAGCAGAATGTTGTCAAGCTGACCGGCATGCCGTATTCCTGCAAATTCGATGCGAAAGGGTTGCTCATCGTATCCATCTGGGGCTCGAAAAAGATTCAAGTGTTTGAGAAGGACAAACTTCTTTATGACTGTCCCACCGGCGACCATCCGAACGAGATCATAATATCCAAAGACAATCGGTTCGCCTATGTCTCCTGCGCCAACGACAACACAGTCTCCGTGATCGATCTTCAGAAGAAGAAGGTGGTTGCGTCCGTCTCGACAGCGATCCATCCCGATGCGCCGGAGGGATCGACAACGAACTCTGTGTGCCTTGCACCTGATCAGAGAACCGTTCTCGCTGCAAACGCCGACAATAATTCACTCACTGTCGTCGATGTGAGGGATCCGATTCATCCCCGGCCCGTTGGATTCATTCCTGTCGGCTGGTACCCAACGAAAGTCATGACGCTGAAGGATAAAACGGTACTCGTTTTAAACGGGAAGGGAGGGCGATCACTAGCGAATCCGCTGAAGCAATACATCGGCAGTCTCTTTGATGGCACCCTTTCCATCTTCAAGCTTCCGACGGAGAAGGAATTGCTCGAGCACTCTCAGCAGGTGTTTAGGAACACGCCCTACAAGCAAGCATCGCTCCTGAAGGCGGAGTACACCGGTGAAAGCTCTGTTCCCAAGAAGGTCGGTCAACCGTCACCCATCAAGCATGTTCTCTATATCATCAAGGAGAACCGCACGTACGACCAGGTGTTCGGAGACATGGCCGAAGGGAACGGAGATACGTCGCTCTGTCTCTTTGGCGAAATGGTGACGCCAAACCATCACAAGCTTACTCGCGAGTTTACGCTGTTGGACAATTTCTATGTGAACGCTGAGGTAAGCGCCGACGGACACAACTGGTCGATGGCTGCGTACGCAACAGATTACATCGAAAAGACCTGGCCCACGCAATACGGCGGGCGGGGTGGCCCGTATGATTTCGAAGGGACAGAACCGACGGGTAGGCCGAAGGCAGGGTACCTCTGGACGACATGCGTCAAGAAGGGGGTCAGCTTCAGGATGTACGGAGAGTTCATCGACGTTCCGACGCCGGATGGAAAGCCTGCAAAACCGCGCGATCCCGGTATCGGCAAGAATTTTTCCCCGACGTACCGCGGCTGGGACCTTGACTATTCTGATGTCGATCGATTCAAAGCGTGGGAAAAGGAATTCGCTGAATTTGAAAGGAACGGGAGACTCCCCAGCCTTTGTATCATGCATCTCCCGAACGATCACACGGCGGGCACGCGCAAAGGTGCGATTTCGCCGAAGGCGTATGTAGCACAAAACGACTATGCGCTCGGGCTGATTGTTGAGCGATACTCAAAAAGTCCGTACTGGAAGGAATCGGCCATCTTTGTCGTCGAGGACGATGCACAAAACGGTCCGGATCACGTTGATGCCCATCGCTCCGTTGGCATGGTCATCAGTCCGTACATCAAAAAACACACGGTCATCCATGCTCTCTACAGTACTGCCTCCATGCTCAGGACGATCGAGCTGATCCTCGGTTTGCCTCCGATGAGTCAATACGACGCCGGAGCGACGCCGATGTTCGATGCTTTCGCGCCGAAACCTGACCTGGCGCCGTACGTCGCAGAGAAACCTCGAATGGATCTGAACGAGAAGAACAAGGCTGGAAGTCTTGGCCAGAACTTGATGGAGAAGTTCAACCTCAAGCGGGAGGATGCGATTCCAGACCGGGCATTCAATGAGATCATCTGGCAGGCTGTGAAGGGCACGCCGATGCCGGCTCCGCGGTATTCAATCTTTTCCCGTAGCGGGGGAGCAGAAGACGACGACTAGCCGCCGCTCTCGGAAGAGGATGTTCTTGAAACGAACAAGGCCAACCTTCAACGGTTGGCCTTATTTTTTCTTGCCCGCCATTTGTGAGAGTTTCCTAAAACGTTTCAACTTGCCTCTGATGGTGGCGAGAAGGGTCTCATCAGAAAATGGCTTGGTGACGTAGTCGTCCACACCCAGTTCTTTGCCGGTGCGAATTAAGACCTCATCGGTCAGCCCGCTCAGGAAGATGAAGGGGACATTGTGCAGGTGATCGAGCTCGCGGACTTTCTCATAAAATGAGAATCCCCCCATCGTCGATGTTTCGAGATTAATATCGGAGATGATGAGATCCGGTTTGCTTTCTTTGAGGTATTTAAACGCATCATCGGAAGTTGAAAAGGACCGGACGTTATATTTTGCCTCGCGAAGGGTTTCGCTCACGACCTTCAAGAACTTGAGATCATCGTCGACGATAGCAAGCGTTGCAGGTTGTGCCTCAGACCTGACTTCCCAAAGGATCTCTGCCTCGAGCCGATCGGATTCCTCAGGTGTAATCTGAAAGCGTATGCGCAGATCTGAGAGTTCTGAGGCGCGTTCAGGAGTGATCGAACCACTGGACCAGGATTGCCGAAACGCCTGAAGGTAGGATTCGAGCTGAGCCTCTTTCGTCAGCCGAGCGTGCTCTTCTGCTGTGATGCCGAACTTCGTCTTCAACTCTACAAGCTGCATCTCTTCGAACGGCGTGAGCGTTCCGTCTTCCCAGGCTTTCAAGAGTTCGTTCTTGTACTTCACCAGCCTATCAGACTGGATCGTCTTCGAGGCGGCTTGTCTCTTCGTCTCCTCTTCCTTCCGGCGCAGCTCCGCTTCGGCCTCGCGGAGCTCACGTTCAAGCTCTTCAATCGGGGGGGCGTTCTCCTGTGCTTTGAGCTCGTGCTTCCTTGCTTCCTGTTGCTTCCGAATTTCCTCCTGTCGATGCGCTTCCGCTTCCCTGAGTCGCTCGAGTTCTTCGTCTGCTATTCTTCGGGCCTCTTCATCTCGCTTACGCGCTGCCTCTTCCGCTGCCTTCCGTGTTTGCTCATCGTTAATGTGTTTTTCGTGCTCATCCTTAAGGTAGGTCAAACGCTCTTCATAGGCGAAGATGTAGACGTTTTTTGGGTCGACCTCTTTTGCCTGGATGATTTCCCGGATAGCGTGGTCGAGCTCACCTGCGCGGATGAGATGGTCAACCCGCTTCAGCATCTCGCTGACCTTCTTCTTTATATCATCTCGGGGAGTGAGTTCTGCCATAATCTCCATCGTGCCTGAAAAATCAGGGGAAAAGTAACCAACTGTTGAGGCAAATGCAAGAATCGCCGCTCAACAACCCTATCGCCATGTGCTCGGAGAAACCGACGACCTCGGAGGCCAACTATCGTGCCATGTCAACGACAGAAAGAAAGATCAGGCGGGCGATGTCTTCGAGAATTTCCGGCGTGATGTACTCCACCTTGTCCTGAGTCGTGTGATAGGTAGCAACCGGGAGCGGCTTTGCGTCATATGTCCCGATGCCGATCGTCGGGATGTTCGCCCAGAGAAAATGCGCCGCGTCCTGTCGCGGCCGCGCAAAATTCGCGTTGTAGTATGTCGTCACGGTGCGGTGAAGATACTTCGAGTTGTTGCGGTCAACGACGTTCCAAAGTTGAGGGTAGTTTTCTCCCGCGCCGACACTGATCTTTTCCCCTCGTCCAATGCTCTCGAGATTGATGAATGCCTTGACGTTCGCATTTGGAACCACTGGATGTGTGACGTAGAATTCTGATCCTTTGACGCCTTGTTCCTCCGCTCCGAACAGGATGAACAGAACGGATCGTTTCAGCGATCCTGACACTTTTGAAAGCGCTTCCGCCGTACCGAGAAGAACAGCATCCCCCGACGCGTTGTCGTTTGCTCCGGGCATCAGCAGATGGTTTTTCCCAACATGATCGAGGTGCGCACCGAGGATGATGAACTCGCTTTTCAACGCCGGGTCCGATCCTTCGATCCATCCGATGATATTCTTGCCAATGCCTTCGGGGTGGTATTCGGTGACACATTTGATCGTTACGGTTTTCCCCGTGCTGAAAGAAAGGGGCTTGTGATTCCGACGGATGAGCTGCACCAGCGTGTCGCGGACCTTGCCCGTTCCGGCGAACATGTCGTTGATGACATTTCTTCCGACGTAGTTGATCACCAGACCTTTGATGAACACACAATTTGGGTTAACGATGTGATAGTTGTAGAGCACGCCCGCTGCGCCATGGGCAAACGCATTCTTCATCTTGTAGTCGTGGAAAGAATACGGTCGCCACTGTTTGAAGATCTCCGGCTGGCGATCGGGTGACACGGGGATCTCAGGTTCGAACATGACGATCTTGCCTTTGACATTTATCCCTTTGTAGTCGTCATAGTTTAGTTCTGGTGCAGTTATTCCGTAACCAACATAGAAAACCTCTGCTGTGACACTCCCTGCATCCGATGTCGAGCCCGGGAAATAGTCCTCTTCGAATTTGTACGACTTGCTGATCGTGTCGTTCCTGGCAATGGGTATGCGAAGTGTCACCTCTCCGCTCTCGAGCACAAGGGTATAAGGATTCGGGAATTCCTGGAAATAGGTCCCCTTGTCGCCGAGAGGTTTGATCTTCCATTGCCTGAAAAGATCGGCGGCCCATTGGGCAGCTTCATTGAATCCCGTTGTTCCGGTGAGGCGTCCCTGATATTTCTCCGAGGCAAGTTCGTTGACATAGTTCAGCAAAGGATGACTCGAGATGGAATGCATAACGCTCAGAAGCGACTCTTCTGAAAGTGCTCCGCTCTCATGCTGCTGTACCTGGGAGAACACGAAAATGGGAAATCCTGTAGAACAAAGGAGGAGAGAGAGTATGATGACTCGAAACGTTTTCATTGTCGGTTCCTGTTTCGTTGGTGAAAGGGAGCGTGGGAATGCCGAGTGTAATTCTCTCTACTTTTTGAGACAATCTCAATACGTGAGAAACGTGCGTTCTTCACGGGTTATGAGGCTGCATCGTCTGTGCCCTCTTCTTGATTGTCGCTGAAAGTATCAATAATATGCACGAGAGATGATGCATTGTGCGCTTCTGAGGAGCGATGAAGGAGCATGTTGGTTGATATGGGAGTGTTCCGTCCCGGTCAGAAGCCGGGTGATCTCGGTGCGAGTGAATTGAATCCGCTGTTGTTCTCAAGACTGTAAACGTTTTGTTGTCATTGGGTTGTTGTGCAAAGAGGCGAACTATCGATCACGTCTCCACCTACGATGAGGATCCCACCATGAACATCTTCCGCTGTCTCATTGTTATTCTGCTGATCCCGGTTGTCCTTCAGGCGCAGACCGACGTCGACAAACTGGTTAAAGCTCTTGACTCATTGAGTCTCGCTTCATTCAACGACTGGAAAGTCAGCCCAGACCTGAAAGGGTTCAAGCCAAACGGCGATCCGACGAAGGCCGGCTTTGACGATTCCTCCTGGGAAACTCTGAGGCTCAATCAAAACATCTATCCAGACTCTTGCTGGATCAGAAAAGAGATCGTCATGCCAGCGAAGATCCTCGGCAAGACTATCAAGGGACCGATGAAGCTCGAGGTCTCTGTTGACGACTACGGTTACATGTGGATCAATGGGGTCAGCAAGGGATACTTCCCGTGGGATGGGGAATTCGAGTTGACGAAGGATGCGAAGCCGGGTGACCGCTATCTCATTGTCATCAAGGCAATCAACACCGGGGGACCGCTGCGGTTGATTCGTGCTCAGATTTCCTCGTCGGAACTCCAACCCCTGCGCTCCATGATTGAAAACCTCTCTCTGAGCATGCGCGTCGGACAAAAGCTGCTGAGTTTTGATACCTATCAGACGAGTTCCAACAAACGCGTCGATCCCAAGACGGACCTTTCATCTATGGACAAGGTCGAAAAGCGGCGTCTGAGCGATATCCTGCAATCGGCTGCAGCGAACGTCGATCTTCGCTCGCTTATCGATGGTCCCATCGATAAGTTCGAAGCTTCCCTGACTGAGGTACGAAAGCAGTTGATGCCGGTCGATGCGTTCGCGAAACGCTTTACGATCTATTTCAATTCCAACGCCCATATCGACGCAGCGTGGCTCTGGAGATCGAAAGAGACCATCGAAGTATGTAAGAACACGTTTGCGTCAGTGCTCAACATGTTCAATGCGCGTCAGGACTTTACCTATACCCAAAGTGCGGCAGCGTACTATGATTGGATGGAGAGGCTCTATCCTGAGCTTTTCAAGGACATCCAAAAACGGGTCAAGGACGGACGGTGGGAGATTGTTGGTGGAATGTGGATCGAGCCCGACTGCAATATTCCCAGCGGTGAGTCATGGGCCCGGCAGCTCCTGTACGCGAAAAGCTATTTCAGACAGAAACTCGGTATGGACGTCAAGATCGGTTGGAATCCTGATTCGTTTGGTTATAACTGGAACATGCCGCAATTCTACCAGAATGCGGGGATCGACGCATTCATTACACAGAAAATCGGATGGAACGACACGAACGTATTTCCGTACCGCCTGTTTTGGTGGGAAGGACCGGACGGGTCTCGAGTGTTGAGCTATTTCCCCTTCGACTATGTCAGCGAAGTCAAGAGTGGCTACCAGCTTGTTGACTGGTTGCGGCAATTTGAAGCAAACACGGGGCTGACGAAAATGATGATCCTCTTTGGCGTTGGCGACCATGGCGGCGGTCCATCCATGGACATGTTGGATCGGATTGATGCATTCAAGAAACTCGACATTTTTCCCGACGATTGAATTTGGGAATTCCACAAAGTACCTGCAATGGATCAAA
>JBGPAN010000073.1:0-11318 GCA_041480785.1 Bacteroidota bacterium
AGCGTTTCTTGCGACTGTAGTCGAATCCTTCGACAGGCCCTTCGACAAGCTCAGGGCGGTGCTCAGGATTCGACCCTGAGTATGATCGAAGGGTCGAAGGATGTACCAGGCCTGCTTCCGTGCCTGTGCTTGCATCCTCGCCATTCGTTGAAACGAACGGCTCGCTGTATCAAAACCCCTCTGGGGTTTCGCTGACACGCGTGAGGTGACGGTCACCAACGATGTCACCCCGAAAAGTTTCTGTTCGGGGTCTCAAAACGAGGTCCCGATCAGAAGCATGTCGGGACGACATGGAATCATGTGTCACCCCAAAACGTTCCGCTCTTTGGAATCCCGCTCAGTAGCGGAATCCGAGAGCGAGACAATCAAAACCAAAACCCTGTCATTCCCGTCCCGAAGGGATCCCTTCGGGAAATGTCTCTATCGGGAATCCAGGACTGAGCTCTACCTTTGCACATGGCCGATGCAGTTCACGTACTGGATCCCCGCCAAAAGCATGCGGGGATGACGGAAGAAGTCACTTCGCAAAAAACGCTCGTGATGACTTCTTTGTTCTTTCTCGTTTCCCCCGCAACCTTCGGAAGGTCGCCTCGCTCTCATTTCGTCATTCAGACTTGGGAGTTCATCATTCCCGCCCGCCTGACCGCTGGCGGTCGGGCGGGGGACATTGACCAAGCCCGCGCCAGGGCATTCTTCCTCGAGGTGTGAAGGAGCTCTCTTGCCCCGATGTTCTTTATCGGGGGCTCCTGAACACTTTGTTGTCGGGAGTGGAGCTCCCTCCCAGCTTGTTTGCTGCGCCGGGCACATTCGCACCTGTCATTGCGGGGAGTCCCGATGTTTCTTTTCGGGACGACGAAGCAAATCTATACGTCTTTGGATAGACTGCTTCACTGTGAGGTGCCGGGCACCTTCCTCGGCTCTCTTGCAGCGTCTACAAACAGAAAAGGCAATCCCGGGCATCCGGGACTGCCTTCTCTGAATATCATTCCTTCCTGAGAAGGAACAACTTACTTCAACAACATCATCTTCTTCGATGCGTGGAAGTCCCCAGCGATGATGCGATAGAGATACACGCCTGTTGTGACAGTAGCACCACTTTCATCTCTACCGTCCCATACTGCCGTATATCGTCCAGCGCTCGCTGCTTCACCACTCATCAGCGTCCGAACCTTCACACCGAGGATGTTGTAGATCTCCAGCGTAACCGGAGCTTCCTTCGGCAGATCGAATCGGATCACCGTTGAGGGGTTGAACGGGTTCGGGTAGTTCTGAGACAATCCGAACTCCGTCGGTATCACACCTTCATCTCTCGCGACTCTCGTGATTGTGAAGTTCCAGGTCACAGAATCCTTCAAACCACTTGGATCTGCGAACACCACTTTCACGATTTCCGCCGTGCCGTGACTGTCCGTCCACCCCTTGCTGTAGGAGGAGTCCGAACCTGTTTTCACGACCACGTTGTTGACGTACCAGGTGTATGTGATTGCATCACCATTCGCATCGTTAACGATTACCCAGAACGGCTGCACAGTATTCTTGGATACGGTCGGGAGTGTGACCGGGTACTGAGAAACCTTCACCGGTTTCACATTGACCTTCGTGACAGTGACATTTGCTGACGTCACAGAGGCCAGATCTCCATCCGATACCAAGGCGCTGATCTTGATAACACCCGATGCGTTATACGCCGCAGTCCATGTAAAGACACCAGCGGTAGAAATCGACGCACCAGATGGCGGATTGACGAGCGAGAAGGTCACCGGGTCAGCGTTTGCATCTGTCGCCTTGTAGGTGAACGTAAGTGTAGCACCTTGCGCAATCGTCGTATCCGTCAGCTTCGCGGTGAACACAGGCGCGACATTCACACGAGTGACCGTCAATGTTGCCCTTGCTGTATCCGCAGCTACTCCATCACTGACGATTGCGGTAATCACGAAGGGTCCAACCTGAGTATATGCAACCGGCCAGCTGAAGACACCGGCCGCGGTAATTGCTGCACCAAACGGGGCATTCCTCAACGTGAACGTCAATGAATCGCCGTTCGCATCGGTCGCTGTATATGTGAAGCCGACCGTCGTTCCTTGGGCAACCGTCGCACCGACAAGCTTATTGACAAACACCGGTGCCTGGTTGACTTTTGCAACAGTCACGACCGCACGGGCAGTGTCAGCATATGTCAACGATCCGCTGATCTTGCTCGCTATTGCTACGATCGTGAACGGACCCTTCTGTGGATACGCCGGCGTCCAGCTGAAGGCACCGGCGGCAGTAATCGTAGCGCCTGCCGGCGGATTCAACAAGCTGTACGTAAGAGCGTCGCCGTTTGGATCTGTCGCAGAATAAGCAAAGCTTAATGTTTGATTCTGAGCAATGGTCGTATCACGCAACTTTGCAACAAAGAATGGATATTGGCCGACTTTGGTCACTGTGATGGTTGCAGTCGCAGTGTCGGTCAAGGAACCATCGCTGACTATTGCAACGATCGGATACGCCCCTGTCTGAGTAAATCCAGGTGTCCAGCTGAAAGCACCAGCCGCCGTGATCGCTGCACCTGCCGGTGCGTTCCACAGGCTGTAGCTCAAGTTGTCACCGTTTGGATCGACTGCAGTATAGGTGAAAGTCACAGCTTGACCTTGCGGCACTGTCGCACTAGCCAGCTTGTTCGCAAACACCGGCTTCTGGTTCACCTTTGTAACTGCGACCGTCGCACGCGCCGTATCAGCCAGCGAACCATCACTGACGACAGCAGTAATAATGTAAGTACCCTGCTGCGTGTATATGGGCTTCCAGCTAAACGCGCCGCCGGCCGACAGTGTTGCGCCAGTTGGCAGATTAACCGCGCTAAAGGTCAACGAGTCCATATTTGCATCTGATGCCGTATACGCGAAGGCCAGAGTTGTGTTCTGCGCTATCGTTGTATCCCGCATCTTGAGCACAAAGGCAGGTTGCTGGTTCACCTTCGTAACAGTGATCGTGGCTTTCGCCGTATCTGTCAATACTCCATCACTTACAACCGCGGTAATCACAAACGCACCCTGCTGTGCATATGTTGGCGTCCAACTGAAAACGCCGCCAGGCGACGTCAACGACGCACCTGCCGGCGGATTCACCAGCGCGAACGTAAGAGGATCAAGGTTTGCATCTGTGGCAGTGTAGGTGAAGGAGACCGCTTGATTTTGATTAACCGTCGCGTCTGCAAGCTTATTGACGAACGACGGCTTCACGTTTTTCTTGGCAACCGTGATTGTCGCACTGGTGCTATCCTTGCCGCCAAGAGGATCAGACACATAGAACCACACAGTGAAGATACCCGGAGTGACACCATAGCCCGGCCGCCAGCCGAATAGCTTCGTCGTCGCATCGAAAGCGGCGCCCGGTGGCAGAGTCCCGGCGCTGTATACTAAAGTGCCGGCTGCATCGTCTCCGTCTGTTGCCGATAATGTAGCCGTCATGCTGTCCGCCTGTGCAATCGACACAGGAGCGATGGCAGCAAGGCGCGGCAAGCTATCCTGACTGACAATCCCAGGCGTAAACAGAATACCGAGGAGAGGATTGCCTGCAGAATCAGTCGCCGACGACTGGGGCGGTGGCAAGAATGAAACCGTTGAAGACCCGCTTCCGACATATGTGAAAACGAGATCCATCAGCTTGCCAGTACCGATATTCAGATACGGGAACCCAAACCAACCGATTGTCAAAATACCATTCTGAGCGGTCGGCGCCGGATTGAAAGTTCCAGGGAAATTCGCGTATCCCTTGTAGACCAACTTCGAAGCGTCATAACTGAACTTCAGGCTGAGCGAACCAATGTTGTTCAACTGGGTAACATTGATCGGGATCGTGACATCTTTTCCTCGCACAGCGCGCAGCGATGGTACAGAGAATCCCACCGGTGGTACTGGTACCCCCGAAATCGCACCATTCGTTCTCACAATGCCGGGGGTCAGGTCGACCGTTCCGGAAGAGTCTGAGATCAGCGTTCCGCTGCCGAATGCAATAGCTGTGGAGTTCTTCTTGAATATGAACACAAGCTCAGCAAGCTCGCCGCTATTAAAGTTGAGCGGCGTCGTGCTGTACCAAAGAAGTGGAACAACCCCTGGAAGCGATGTCCCAAGTGGAGTAAACTGAATCGGCGGATTTGCAGGATACCTCAGAGAAGAAAAATTCACCGAGGCAGTGTCATACGTAATCCTGAGCGTCATCGATCCGATATTCTTCAAATTGTCGGCCGTGAGAGGGATCACCACAGTGTCACCGGGTGAAGCCGTCTTCGTACCGAGCGTCAATCGAGGGGGCAGT
Source organism: Bacteroidota bacterium (assembly GCA_041480785.1). Classification (GTDB taxonomy): domain Bacteria; phylum Bacteroidota; class Ignavibacteria; order UBA10030; family UBA10030; genus UBA9647. The sequence goes on from JBGPAN010000073.1 coordinate 4,300, forward strand.
GGTGAAACCTGCCCATCTGTTTTGGACGGATTCGAACTGTTGCCATTTGCATCCGTGATGCTACTGGCGATGAGATTGGCAAACGTAAGCGAAGTCGTACCTCCTTTGTACGTGAACAGGAGGTCGACAAGCTTTCCGTTCCCAATATTCAGAGGAGAACTGGCGTCAAACCAGGAAAACTTCACGAACCCGTACTTATTCGCCGAATCAACTGGAGACACGTTGTTGGCGGCGAATACAGACTGATTCGCAAACCCGGAATACGTCAGAACGCTCTTGTCGAACGTAATCGTCAAGCTAATAGAGCCAATATTGTTAAACCCCGTCACCGTGACTGGTAGTGTCAGCGCACTCCCGATTGCGGCCGTCTGAGTAGGCAAGCTCAATGTAACCTGACCCATCGCCAATCCCACGAATACCATCAGCAACAATCCTACTGTGGTAATTTTTCGCATGATTGAACTTCCCCTATATTGAGATAAACATTGCACAAGATTACCCCGTGCCTGGTACCTCCAGGCACGGGGCTCTTGGACTTACTTACTTCAGAAGGACCATACGGCGGACCTCTTTGAAGGTCTGCTTACCAGCATCAACAGTGATCTGATACATATAGATACCGCTGGAAACCCTGGAAGCATCCCAACGAATCTTGTATGAACCAGCATTCTGTTCATTATCTACCAGCCTGTCGATAACCTGACCCAGCGTGTTGTAGACCGCCAATGTTACGTGTCCAGCAACCGGCATGTCATACTGGATTGTGGTTGATGGGTTGAACGGGTTCGGATAGTTCTGACCAAGTGCGAACACCGTTGGAACCGTTCCATCGACCGACGCGATCTCCAGATTGATGCCGTTGAGGACCGTACCCTTTGCATCCGTAACCTGGCTGCTCGGGTCAAGCGTCACATCAAACGACTTGATATTTGGTAACGGTTTGAAGCGCAGCGTCACGATAGCATCGTTCTTCTGCAGATTCAGTGCGTTGTCCGTATTGAACCATGCAACCGTCACGACACCATTGTTTGCAGCACTCATCATACCCTCGGGACCGCGGACACCAACAAATGTCGCGACATCAGCGGGATAGTCGAACTTGAGAGCCATCGCACCAAGGCTTGTTGCAGCCTGGACACGTACCGGCAGCTCAAACTCGTCCGAAGGATTGATCTTCATTGCCTGACCGCTCATCATCTGAACAGACGCTGTGCCTTCTGCCTTGGCGAAGTAACCGGAAGCCTGAGCGTCCGCGTTGACATCACCGGCGGCAAGGGCCATAACGTTGTCTACGTAATTCGCAGTATACAGGTTGAAGTTTACGGTCGCTGGCAAGAACACCCAGTCAGGGGCTGTCCAGTTTGCATTCGGTGTCCCGTTGACGTAGCGTATCATGATCAACAAAGCGTCAGCAGAAGTCACCACTAGGTCCCTGTTGACATCACCTGCCAGGGTCTGAAGCGGAGTCAATGTAACCTGGCTCAATCCGGCCAATGCAGCACGCAGAGCATCAGCAGCGTTAACATAGATGCCCGGGTAGTTGGTCGTCTTGGTGACGCCTAGCGTGTACGCACCCGAGATGACACCGTTGAATGCATACGAACCAGTGTTGTCTGTCGTCGCCGTCAGCGTCGAGCCGCCGGTCCGTGTAAGGGATACCAACGCACCAGCTACAGGCGTGGTGCCAGTGCTGTACGTCACCTTACCAGTCACGTTCACTGTCGTAACCTGCACAGTGACGAGGGCCCACGTGGAGTCTGACGCTAGTCCATCGCTCACATAGGACGAGACGTAGTAAACTGCAGTCTGTGTGCCTGTCGCTACCCAGAACAAGTTGCCCTGAGCATCGATCGTCATACCCTGAGGATATGGCAAATAGGACTTGTTGCCGCTGAACGTCAACACATCGTTGTTCTGGTCAGTTGCAGTATACTTGAACTTCAATGTGTCGCCAACAAGCAACGTCCTGTTCGTCAACACGGTCGCAAAGTGTGGACCCACGTTGACGAAGTTACGTGTAATGATGAAGGTTTGCGTAGCAGGATAGGAACCGTTCGTTGCACGGACCGTGACTGTATCTTTGTATGTACCCTGAGGTCCGAACGGAACAGTCCACGTGAAGACACCTGCTGAGCTTACCAATGCACCAGCCGGAGCCTGCGTCAACGAGTACGTAAGAGCCAAGCCATCAGAATCCGCAGCCGCAACGCTGAAGCTCAAACTCGCGCCCATACTGGCCGTGAAGTTCGAGATCGTCGTCGCTAATGGGAAATATACCTGGCGAGGTATCCTAGTAACCGTGATTGTTGCCGCCGCAGCATTGACCAGTGGGGCAATGCCATCGCTGACTGACACAACCAAAGTAAACGTGCCGGTATCAGCAACAGCAGGCGTCCAGGAAACTACCCCGGAGGTGCTGACTGTGAGACCTGCTGGAGCGGTGGAGATCGGGTTTTTCGTATACACAAGCGGCGTGATGAGAGTTACATCTGTGTCTGCATCCCACGCTTTGTATGTGAAACCCAACGTCTGCCGAGCAGCAAGCGTCGTGTTGCCCATGACTGAAAATGGCACCCACGCCGGAGCTACTACTGGCGGACCAGCAGCGGTCCACTGCGGGGCACGGTTGAATTCTGTCACAATGATAATAGACGTCGTGTCCGTGTAAACCGTCGGCGCACCTGCCTTCGAGGCACGGAACTTCACAGTGTACGTTCCAGACTGGAAGACGTCTGGATTGAACGTAAACAGTGCCAACCCACCCGTCGAAGCACCTATCGACATATTCCTGGGAAGCGTAGCCGGACTTACGATACTCCATACCGGCGAGCCGATGCCAACATCAGCATCAGTTGCAGCAAAGGTGAAGGTCAAGCTGCTGCCCTCAGAGATGGTCTGATTACCCATCGCTGCGGTGATTCCCGGAGCCTGAGACGGTATGCCGATTGCGAATCTTGATTTCTCCTGCGTGATCGCACCAGAGGCACCAACGCATCGTACCACGACCGTTGTGTCGCCGTTCGGGAATTGCTGCATGAAGTTTTGGCCCGCATAACCAGCGGCGGTACCAATCAGTCTCCATGGATTGTATGGCGCCGCAGCGTCAGCGCGCTGGATATTGCGCAGCAGGTTGACGTTCGACACCGGCCGAAGCAGGTTCGTTCCCTTCAACTCGACGTCGTACTTCTGCGTGACGCCTAAGCTGAACGGTGTTGAGTAGACGATCCAGTAGTACGGTGAAGCACTTCCGATCGTCACACCATCGCCATCAAGCGGGAGCGCGTTTGCGCCACCGGGAAGCGAATCATACGCCGCAATGACCAGGTTCGTGTTCGTCTGGACCAGGTTCGTTGGGCTGAAGTTGATCGCCGCCGGACGGAGCTTCCTGACCTGCAACGAGCCAAGCGGGAACTCAAAGCGCCCGTACTGGCCCTGAACTACAGGCTTCTGCACCAGTCCGTAAACGAACGTGATGAACGTTGTGCTCTGTGTGAATCCCTCGACCGCACCAGTCGCAGATGCGAGTACAAGGATCGACTGGCCACCCATGTAAAGAATACCGCGATTAAGTGCCAGATTGTTCACAGCCGTCAGGTTACCACCGCTGACCGTAACAACAGAGTCAGCAGCCATGGTCACGTTGATGTTGTCGATTAAGTAGTTGGCGTTCAGACCGAATGTCTGACCGACGCCCCCACCAAAGACAACGAAGTCATTTAAGGGAGCACCGGGATTCAACGTCAGGGTGCCAGTGCCCGTCACTGCCACGTTGCCGTTGACGTTCCAGCGTGTTCCGGGGCTGACAGCGGTCGCAGCAGCGAGCAATGCAACGTTGCCGCCGTTTCCGACAGTAACAACCCCATTAGTCGTGAGAGAGATATCTGCTGCCACAGTAGCTGCCGCAGTCAATCCCAACGTGCCGTTGAAGAAAGTGGCCGCGTTGATCGTCAGAGGCGAAGAGGCAGTGGCTGCCCCGCCGAACGTTGTTGCCGCATTGATAACAACGCCCGCGCCGCCCAACGTGGCGGTTCCAGCTATGGTTTGAGCAGACCCGATAGTGAGTATGGTACCTGCGCCAGAGACGGTCAGGCTAGCAATGCCTGTTGTCGATGGTTGGCTGTACTCAAAACCTGTTGCTACTGCAGCGCCGCCAATGTAGACGAGGTTGATATTTGGTTCAAAGAATGTACCAACTCCCGTAAGATTGGTGGAGCCATTGTTTGTCACGGTAATTGTAGCACCCGATGCAAAGGCTGTGGTGACGCCAGTTGCGACGTTCCACACACCCTGCGTCAACGTCAGCGAGACGTTGATTGTCCTGCCACTACCATCTGTCACTGCGTTGGCAGCAGCAGCCATGGTCAGCGTCACATTTTGAGCAAGCGTGGTGGGTGCAAGCGGCCAGTAGAATAGGCTGACCCCAAGGGCCGCACCAGAGAACGTGTAGTTCGTCTGACCCAACGAGAACGTTGGGACTGCGTCCAGGTCACCTGCGCTTGTGACGTTAATGGTCGGAACGGGTTGGCCGTTTTGACCAACGATCAATTCCGGCACAATGCCGACAGTATGTGTCAGCGTAGCAGCGTTTAGATCGAGGTTATTCACGACCGTCATGGATGAAGCAGTCTGCAACGTGGCATTGGCGGTAATCCTGAAGTTCGGGATCACCATAAGCGTGCCGTTTGTGAAGTTCGCTGCAGTGGTGCCACTCCAAATCAGGTAGCCCGTACCGTTGTATGTACCGGCCGCCCTGGTAAACGTCGCACCCGCAGTGGCTGCCATTGTAATGTTCTTGGCGCCGAACGTAAGCAGGCCAGCGGTGTGTGTAAATACGCCACTGATGCTCACGCCGGTTACCGTCGCAGCGCCCGTCAAAGTGACATTGCCATTCTCTGTCATATTAAGGATGGCATAGTCGGCAGCAGCACCAACAACCGCATCGTTGATTGTCCAGCTCAAAGTACCTGTCGTGGGCTGCAGGACGAGTGTGCCAAGGCCCGTAGCGCCAATAATGGCATTATCCTTGTCAGGGACAGTGTACACGTTACCGGAGACCGTCAAATTGATGGCTCCCGGACCACCCAGCTGGATAGTACCAGATGTGTGCAAGAAGGTATTGCTTACTTCCAATGCAGGACTGCCTGCACCGGCGGTAAGCGTGAAGTCTGAAGCGATTGTGGTTGCGATATCGAGATTCGGAACAACCAATGTACCGGTGTTTACCGTGAGGGTTGTTCCACCAGCAATATTCACGAAACGCAATTTCCCGGTTTGACCGGTCGCAAACGTCGTGGCAGTTCCGGCCATGGCGTTCGTGTTGCCCACGATCTCGAGGTTAAACGAACCGAGATTAAAGTAACCGCCCGTCGTCGTGAGGTTTGAGCTCACACGAACTTTTGAGCTAAGGGTCAGCGAATCGGTTGCAGCAAGCGTCAGAGTACCAACGATGTTCTGATACGTCGCCGCTGCAGCAGTTCCATTCACAAAGCCCATCGTCAGCGAACCAGCCGTAGCACTCATGGCGAGATTGCTGGTGATCTGGCGGATGCCGGTAATGACGTTACCCCATGAACCGTTGGCAACCGTAATTCCAGCAGTCGCAACGATTGTATTGGAGTTCGCGTCGACATCCACGCTGCCCATGCCCTGAATCCTCGTGCCGCCGTTAAGGTCGTTGAGAACGATGGATGCACCCGTTGCGACGTCAAGGATCTTGCTCTTGTTGTTCGCGACAGGGTTCGTGAATATGATCGCGTTCGGTGTCGTACGGCCTACCAGAGCCGCGCCACCCATCGTCAGGATTTGACCGTTGAGATCGAGTGACGGATTGTAGACCTGCGTTCCCCCGATTGTCAACTGTCCGTTGACCGTAATCGCATTGGCGAGCTGCAACACATGATCTGCACCAACCATCTGAACGAACAAGTTGTTCAGAGTTTCGGCCAGCAGCAACTCGTTACCGCTTACGATATTCGCCGATGACAGATAGACTACGTCTACCGCCGATGAACCCGCGTAGTTCGGGACTGCTCCCAGCGTACCAACGTTCCGCCGAATGGTCGGGAAAGGATTCGTGTTGTTGAAAATGATCGCCCCACCACCAGAGACCGTAACGTTGCCGCTTGTGAGCGCAAAAACTCTCTTGAACACGTAGTTCTGTGCGCTGGACAAGTCGACTGTTTGACCGCTGTTGTCGAACTCGATGTTAGAGAACACCTGATTGGCTGTCGTTGTAGTGACAGTCGTTGTCGCAATCGTCGCGGTCGCCATCGAAATGAAGCCTTCGCGCGTTCCGACAGTGTTCGTCCTGTAAGCTTGAGCGACCGGCGTGTTGTAGTTGAAGGCGCCTTCGATGAAGAGGGTCGTTCCATGCAGAACAACGACACCCGCAGTGAAGGTCACACCGCCAACATTGCGAACACGCAAGTTACCATTGACCAATGTCCAGGCGCTATCTCCGACGAAGCCGTTATTGACAACCATTAAGCCAGGCCAGATTGCCGTTCCGCCCGAGCTGACGTTGAACAGTTGTCTCACGTCGGTACCAACTCCCGTTCCGAACGTCAACGTAGTGAGGTTCGTTGCGGCTGAAGGCGTTACTGAAGCACTGCTCGTGACTGTAGCCGTCGCACCCAGAACATTGAGGGCACGGGCACCTGTTCCAAGCGCCAGCGTACCAGAAGTGTGCGTGTAGTTGCCATTGACCGTAATGAACCGGGTTGAGTTGCCAATTGAGAAATCTGCCAGACCACCGCTGATGCTCAATGCACCAAGAGTCGTCGTGGCAGTAGCTACTCCGGTTGTTCCGGTCCTGAATATGCCACCGCTGACAGACAGCGTTCCGCCGATTGAGAGCGGACCGGCCATCGTGCTGCCAGTTGTGCCGAGCAGGATGCTACCAGTACCACTCATTGTAACGCCGTTGGTAATGGTGGCCGTCACTGCACCAATGTTTGCCAGTGCGAGGGCCTGTATCTTGCCCGTGCCACTGTTCGAAAGTGCTCCGATCGTGAAGGTTC
>JBGPAN010000074.1:0-11217 GCA_041480785.1 Bacteroidota bacterium
CCCAACGAGTCCCGCAAGAGGAGTTCATGCCGTCCCCGAAAACGTCTGCAACAAGCAAACAAGGACAGATCAAGCGCCTTTAGGCCTTGATCAATGCCTCGAAAATCCTCAACTCTACGCTTGACCTCGAGAAGCTCTTGGCGCTGATCCTCGATCTCGCGACAAAAAACCTCAAAGCTGCGCGCGGGACAATCTATCTCATCGACCCTCGTCGAAAAGAACTCTGGTCCAAGGTCCTGAAAGGAAAGGACCTGGTCGAAATCCGGCTTCCCATCGGGACGGGCATTTCAGGACACGTGGCGAAGACAGGAAAGACCATCAACCTCAAAGATGCATGGAAAGACAAGCGGTTCTTCTCGGGATTTGATCTCCGCACGGGTTTCCAGACAAAAACCATGTTGTGCATGCCGATGCGGGATCGCGAAGGCAAGATCATCGGTGTATTTCAGATATTGAACAAACACGACGGCGCGTTCACAAAAGAGGATGAAAACTTCCTCGAAGCTTTTTCCGTCCACGCCGCGCTCGCCATTGAAAACGCACGACTTCACCAGGACATTGTCGAGAAAGAGCGTATCGAGAAGGAGCTCGAAATCGCCGGAGCGATCCAACGGCGGCTACTTCCGAAACAGCTGCCTGCGCTCCCGGGATACGAAATCGACGCCGTGGCGCGACCTTCGAAGAACGTCGGCGGGGATTACTACGACCTCATCATGCTTAGCGAAGGGAAGTACGCTTTTGTCATTGCCGACGTGTCCGGCAAGGGAGTGCCAGCGGCACTCCTCGTGTCAACACTCCACGCTTCACTTCACGCTTACATTGACAGTGCAGTCAATCTCGCTCAGCTCGTCAGAAGACTGAATGTCGTTGTCCACGACAATACCGAGGCGGAGCGATTCATCACACTCTTCATGGCCGTTTTGGACCCGAACGATGGTTCATTGACGTATGTGAACGCCGGGCACAATTTCCCCTTCATCCTGCGTACTCAACAATCGTCCATCCAGCCGCTCTTTTCAACCGGTTTGCCCCTTGGGATGTTTGACGGCGTTGAATTCCAGCAAGAGACCGTCAGGCTGGAACCATCCGAGTATCTCGTCCTCTACACCGACGGGGTCACGGAGGCGATGAACAAGTCATTTGAGGAGTACGGCGAGAAACGTTTGCGCCAGGTGATGGTTGGTGCAAGTGACAGATCGGCATCGGGTTTCATGAGCGGTATCGTGGCGGATGTCGAGAAATTCGTCGCCGGTGAGCCCCAGTCGGACGATCTCACAATGATGGTGCTCAAGAGGGTGTCATGATCCCTTGAAAAATCAGGGATTCCCAAAAGTAACCTAAGACTCAAAGCATTCTTTGCCCCCCTATTTTCAAGTTCTTGTTAAACCTCCGATCGATTCACATTGTCATACTTGCGTGAGAAGTCTGCCGTAGATGACAGAGCGAAGCGACAACGAGTTGATTGAGCTTTTTCAGAGTGGCGATGAATCAGCATTCAATCATCTCGTCTTGCGGTACCAGGAAAAAGTGTACTGGGTCGCTCGAAGGTTTGTCAACGATCATGACGGAGCAGATGATGTCACGCAGGATGTGTTTTGCAAGGTGTATGAGTCACTCAGAGATTTTCGAGGTGAGGCCTCAGTCTACACGTGGCTGTACAGAATCACGGTCAACATAGCGCTGAACAGCCTACGACGGCAAAAGGTTCGGGAGTTTTTCCGGATTGACGAGATGTTCGAAGCAAAGGACGAGGACTCCGTGGCGCCGGACGAAGCCCTGGAGCGACAGGAACAGAAGACACTGATCGAAGAAGCGATCGCAAGATTGCCTGAGAAACAGAAGTCAGTCTTCGTCTTGCGGTACTACGAGGAACTGCCTTATGAGGAGATCTCAAAGGTCCTGAAGACATCCGTCGGCGGCCTCAAAGCTAACTATTTTCATGCAGTCAAGAAAATTCAGGAGTACGTAAAACGTGCGCACAGCACACATTGAATATCTCTTGCCGGAATATCTGAACGGCACCCTCGCCGATTCGCATCGGCCCGGCGTGGAGGAGCATCTCAAGTACTGCAGTTCGTGCAGGACCGAACTGGCGGAACTGCGTCAGACAATGGAGATGCTGGAGGACCGTGGGACCGCAGAGCCACCCAGCGGATATTTCACCACCGTCTTGCCCCGCGTACGAGAACGGTTGGAAGGGGAGGAGTCCCGGAATGTCGTTGTGAATCCTTTGCTGACCCGGCTCGCACTTCCGATCGGGGTGGCGGTACTGGTGCTCTTCATCGTGCTCTCGTTACCATTCCCGGGCAACGAACCAGAGATTGGGAGCAACCCCCTGCAGGCCGTGGTGCATGGGTCGACGACCGACGAATTGGTCGATGTCGTTCTTGATATGGTGCCCTTACAGCCTTTGTCGAGCCCGACCCTAGAGGTAGAAACGAGTTCGTTGCTCGGCGTCAGGTTGCTTCGGGGAGAACATCTCCTGGCGAATGTCAATGAAGCGTCGTTTGCGGAGGATTTCACACAGGACGAAACGATGTCGGATGAGCTTGAACAGCTCAACGAGGCAGATCTTGAAGCCTTGGTGCAACGCTTAGGAGAAAGGACAGTGCTATGAATTCGATTGTCAGGAAACTTTTGTTCGCTCTTGCAGGCGTGGCGAGTCTCTTCGTTACGCTGGCCGCCCAGGATGCACAGCCTCCGGTTCAGGGAAAAGCTGCCGAACGCGTGGAACAATTCAAGAAGATCCGCATGATGGAAGTGCTGGGTCTGGATGAACTGGCCTCGATCAAATTCTTCGCTCGCTACAACAAGAACCTTGAGGTGATGAAAGATCTTCGGCAGAAACAGGTTCAGGCATTGGCGCGCATTCAGAACCTTAGAAAGAGCAAGGCTTCTGACAATGAATACGCAAAGGTTGTCACTGACCTGCGATCTCTGGAGGACCAGGTCAACCGGACGAAATCCAAATACATCGATGATTTGAAAGACGTTCTGACCAGCAAGCAACTTGCAGAATACCTCGTGTTTGAGTTGCGTTTCCAGCAGAATCTGCGTGACCTCGTCCGTGATGTGCAACAAAAGAAGCAGGTAAACCAAGAACGGAAGCAGGAACTCCAGAAACGGTAGTTCTGTTTGATTGACAGTGGTCTTGAAGCCGGCTCTTTACTCAGGACCGGCTTTTTTGTTGATTCTTCTCACCAGCGTAGGTACTTTGTTAATGATGAATCGAATCTACCTTGACTATAGCGCGACAACTCCGTTGGATCCTCAAGTGGTTGAGGCGATGGTTGCCGTTTTTGGAAGCAGCTTTGGGAATGCATCGTCGGTTCACTCATTCGGCCGGGAAGCGCGAGCTATTCTTGAGCAAAGCCGCGATCGCGTCGCACACTGGATTGGTGCCAGACCTGACGAGGTCTTTTTCACGAGTGGTGGCACAGAGGCCGACAATCATGCTGTGAAAGGACTCGCACTGGCAGGGGCGCGGATTGGGAAGAACGAGATCATTGTTTCCGCCGTGGAGCATCATGCCGTGCTGCATCCGGCTGAGTCACTCCGAAAGGCAGGTTTTGACGTCAAGTTCCTTTCTGTGGACGGATTCGGGCAGGTCAATCCTGACGACGTGAAAAAAGCGATCACTTCAAGAACCGCCGTCATTTCGCTGATGCTCGCCAATAACGAAGTCGGAAGCATTAACAAGATTGAAGAGATCACCGCAATTGCGCGAGATGCAGCTGTACCGATACATTCGGATACTGTGCAGGCGATGGGAAAAATCACGGTGAACGTTGACAAACTCGGGCTTAACGCGCTGTCGATTTCCGCTCACAAGTTCTACGGTCCAAAAGGAATCGGGGCAATCTACATCCGGAAGGGAACAAGGATCGAGCCCTTTATGGAGGGGGGATCTCAGGAAAGCAATCGGAGGGCTGGCACGGAGAACGTTCCCATGGCCGCCGGATTCGCAAAAGCTGCTGAACTTGCCGAGGCTCGATTGGAGGAAGATTACCAGAAGATCTTTGGCCTGAAAGAGAAGTTGAAGCATAGACTCACTGCCGAATTCACCGGACTCCTCCTAAACGGCCACGAGACAGAAAGTCTGCCTCACATCCTCAGTGTGTCATTTGATTCCTCTGTGACTTCGCTCGATGGTGATGCCATTATCATGGGATTGGACCTGGAGGGGGTCGCCGTGACGAGCGGCTCGGCGTGTACGTCCGGAAGCCTGCAAGCATCGCATGTCCTTTTGGCGATGGGGAGGGATGAACGAACGGCCCGTGCAACGGTTCGGTTCTCGCTGGGCCGGCTTACCACTGAACAGGAAATCAACTTCGCCGCGGATGCTTTGAAACGGGTGGTGGAAAGAGTTGCGAAGGCCGGCTGATGGATTCACCCATCGACTGTCCGAAGGACCCCTACCGGGGAAGTCGACGGCTTCGGTTCGACGAAACCCCGCTCCGAAGGTCCGAAGGACCCCTTTGGGGACTCCTTTGGAGAGTCCCTTTGGGAAAGGGGTTTGCTTACAGCGAGCCGTTCGTTTCAACGAATGGCAGAGAGGCGGCTGCGATCCCACGCAGATCGTTTCGAGTAGCTTGCCAGTAGCCGGGAGGTAATCCCTGACTGTACAACGAATTGACACTCACTGCCTGATTGGCGCTTTCAGGGTTTTGGAGCAGTCGCCTTCGAGAACTCGCGCAGTGCCAATCCGTAGCGCAAGCCCCGGTCGCTCGTCGTAATTCCACGCACTCCGAACCGCTTCAATGCTTCTATCAAGACGATTATTCCCGCCAAGATAATATCTGCACGGCCGAGCTGGATTTGCGGAAACGTCCTGATCATTTCGCCCACGGATTTTGTCCGGAGTTTTTCATAGATCTGCTCGATCGTCTCAAGGCGGATGAAATGTCCGCTCACGCGTTTTGGGTCGTAGACGGGCAGGTTGAGGTCGATCGCTGCCAACGTCGTGACTGTCCCTGCGACTCCAATGAGGCGCGTCGTGGGGAGTAGTTTCGGCAGCGTTGAAATCCATGAGCGTACCTCGCTCACAGCTTGGGAAATCGCTGGTGAGGACGGTGGGGAGGTCTTCAAGAGCCTCTCTGTCAGACGGACGGCTCCCACGTTCAGGCTCGCCTTGCGCAGGACGGCTCCTTCTTCACCGATAGTCAATTCTGTGCTCCCCCCGCCGATGTCAAGGACCGCATAGGAGCGCTGGGCGCCAAGTGTTCGCAGAAACTCAGATATCGCACCGCGATATGTCAGTTCAGCCTCTTCCTGACCCGACAAGACTTCGATCTCCAGGCCGATTCTCGCCTTGACGTCGCGGACAAATTCCGCTCCGTTGCTTGCGTCCCGAAGTGCACTTGTTCCCGAAGCTACAACCTTCGTTGCACCGTTGGCTTCGGCCGTGGCCTTGAGACTCTGAAGGAAGCCAAGCACGCGGGTGAATGTCTCCGCCGTGATCCTTCGATTCGCGTCAACCCCTTTGCCGAGACGCGCAATAACCTGCTCGTCGCGAACAACGGATATCGTCCCGTCTGTGGCGATGTCAGCGATCAGCAACAAAATCGTATTTGTCCCTATGTCAATCGAGGCCAGTCGCATCGGCTTTGGTGAGCGCTACGGCTACCCATTCGTTTTCGTTGAGCATTTCCAGCGGCACGACACCCTGGTGCGAAATCAAGTTCAGAAAGTTCGTGAGGTCTGTCGTGAGCAGCCCGGATACGATGAGCGTGCCTAGGGGTCTCAGCTTCTTTACAAGGCGCGCAAGAGTTTTGGTTATCGTTGGAAGGTCGATGTTTGCGACGATCAAATCGAAGGCTCGCTTGGGCAGCTTTCTTCCGTCTCCTTCAACAGCTTTCACTTTCCGGGGGACCCGGTTTCTCGCAATATTCTCCAGGGCGTTTTCAACCGCCCACGGATCATTGTCGATTGCGAGCGCAGAAGCCGCCCCAAGTTTCACAGCAGCAATAGCCAGGATGCCTGTACCGGACCCAAAATCAAGAACCTCTGCACCCGAGCGGACGTATTCCTCGAGGAGTACAAGGGAAAGCCTGGTCGTCTCGTGGTGTCCGGTTCCGAATGCCATCTTCGGATCGATGTGAAGGACGATCTTGCCTTTGTCCCTCTTCCGAAGTTTCTTCCACGAAGGCTTGATGACGATTCTCGACGTGGCTTCGACGATCCCGATGCTCTTCTCCCAATCCTCGTTCCAGTTCTTCTCGTTGATCGTTTTTGTTGTCGTGGAGAAGTGCATCCCATTGAACTCCTTCCCGAAGTTGCCCAGGAGGGCATGGAGTTTTGTTTCCATGCCTTTCTTCCATGCCGCAACAGGGACGTAGCAACAAAAGGACGAGTCCTCTTGCAGGAATCCTTCAAATCCGAGCAACGCAAGTTGGCCGATCAGGAGATCCTGATAGGGGGTAGGTGAAGTGACGGCTACTTCGATCCACTGTTTCTTCTTCACGTTCTTATTTCTGTGTCGTGTAACGTTTTCGAATGACGGTTTCAACCAGATCGTTGTTCATTTCCATCCAGCATATCTGGTCGCGATAGTTTTCCTGCATTTTCCGATCCGCCTTGTTGTACCGCACGTTGAGAAGATACAGAAGCCAGGCAACCGCCGCAAATACGAGGATTTCATCGAGCGCTTGGAGTGCAACACGTTGCGTGACCATTGCCCCTGCGATCAATGTGGCCAACACCGCGAACCACAGCGACGTCCGGCGGATCTGGATCATAATATGGTAGATTGTTCCAAAGTAGAAAATCTTTTCGTGGAAGATGGCAGGGATGTGGTTGTTCAAGATGAAGAAATAGAGCTGCCGGGCATCTGATTCTTCCATCACCGGAACATCTGCCATCGCCCTGGCTTTTGTTTTCAGGTAAAGGCTAGGTTGATTCTCCTGGAATGCTTTGCGGCGCTTTGTGCTTTCTTTGGCATAAAGTGTCAGTCCGGCGATCAACCCCACTCCGACAAACACAAGAAAGAGTCTCATCCCTTCGAGGGAGACGTAGTGACCAAGAGCGTCTGAAATCGCCCAAACAAGGCACAGGAGGAGGGTGGCGAAATAGTACCCGGGAACGATGATTCGAAATGCTTCATATGCTCCAAACGAGGATGAGGATTGGCTCATGGGGCCGATTCTCCCGCCTACTGTTGTGTGTAGATGATTTCGAGAAGCAGTGTTCCGACAGCACCGAGACTTTCGGGACTGCACTTATCGGGCGTGTCAGCTATGGTGTGCCAGTATCTGTTTGATCCATCCGGATATTTGAAATCGATGAGGTCGACCGTCGGGATGCCCACATCGTTCAACGGCAGATGATCGTCCGTGATCTCGTGTCCCGGTGAATCGATAAAGCCCGGAAGCATGAGTCTTCGGGCCGTCGAGAAAACTAGATTTTGTATGTCAGGGGCAAGTCGCTCCGAGTTCTGCTCACGCTCGATCTCGAGGTTCCGGTCACCAACCATGTCGATGTTGATGCCGAAGCGCGGGGTGAACCCGGGCGGCCGATTCTTCGCGAAATGTTGGGCGCCGATGCAATAACTGTCTCCGAAACCGCTGGTGCCGAGGTCCTCTCCATCAAACAACACCAGGTCGACGCCGACAGTCGGTGTAAATTGCTTCAGTTGTCGGGCAAGCTCCAGGATGATTGCCACTCCGCTCGCTCCATCGTTCGCACCGATGAGCGGTTTTGACCGGTTCTTCTTCTCCGGGTCCTGATCGGCCCAGGGGCGCGTATCCCAATGTGCCGAAATGAAAAGCCGGTTTGTCGCGCGAGTGTTGAACGATGCCAAGAGATTCGTCAACTGTACGCTCTTCCACTTGGGGACCGCGTAGCTGAACGTCTGAGGGAGAACAACGTCAGCGTACTGGCCGAGTACTTCGCGGAGATATTTCAGGCACCGATCGTGACCTGTTGAGCCGGGGTCGCGTGGTCCAAATTGCGTCTGCCTGACAAGATAACCGAATGCCTTGGCCGGGTCAAACCTCCCTCGTTGGGTGTCAAGTCGTCGCTCTTGTGATGAATGACGGAAGAATTCCGGTGATGCAGGATTTTCTGTCAGAACAACCAAGAGGAGAATACTCAATGCGAGATTCGTCACGGTATCAACGTATGAAAAAGTCGTTGGAATCTCAACTACTGCTTCGGTTGTGACCTTAAGCCGAACCGACTGAAGCCAGCAAGAATTGCTCCAATCTTGTCCTGCGCTCTCTGATAGTAACGCGCGGGATAGATGAAGTTTTGCATCGACATCGAGAAAACCAGACGTTCGCCGTCGAGCGACTGCACATACCCGGAGAGCGAGCTGACGCCGCTGATTGATCCGGTCTTCGCCCGCAGGTTGCCCTCAGCCAGCGTCTTTTTCATTCTATTGCGAATGGTTCCGTCAACTCCTGCGATCGGGAGCGACTCATAGAAGAGGGGAAAAACATCCGTTTGGTGCTGCATTCCCTCCAGAAGCTGCACGATCATTTCGGCCGTTATGAGATTGTGATAGGAAAGTCCCGAGCCATCTGTAATGCGATATCTCATCGTGTCGATCCCCATCGTGCTCAGGAATTGATTGACCACATAGATGCCCCCCTTGGAGCTTCCGGGAACGTTGTTCGATACGGCGTCGAGTGTTTTCAGGAGCATTTCGGCCGTGAGATTATCGCTCACTTTGTTCATGTTGACAATGGTCGAGTCGATCCTCTGAAGGTGGACGGCGATCTCGCGGCCGCGGACAGGAACCTGTCCCAGTGCAGGTCCTCTGGCAACCGAGATTCCATTTCGCTGCAAAGCTTCGGTGAACACGGTGGCGGTATACAGCTCGGGTTTCCACACGCTCAGCTGTCGTTCGACCGGTCTTGCGCCCGGCAGCATTTCTCCTTCAATGAGGATGGTATTTGACCGTTCCTTGTAGAGGCGCGTGACAGTGAGCCGGTGGAGAACGCTGTCGGTGACTGTTTTTCCCTTGTTCACAACGGACATGTACGAGGTCGGCGGATCTACGGTTACGTGAACAGAGTCGCCCGGGGCGCTTCCCGGAGACACGTTCACAATGACGCAGTTGTCATTGATTGAAAGCGGCGTGATAAATGCCGCATAAGCATCGGGTTCATCGTCCCAACTCCATGCATCCCCCCAAAAAAGATCATCAAAAAACGTCACATCAGCGATCACTCCGCCGGTGACACGCTTCACGCCCAATGACCGCACCTGAGCGACGAGAGTATCGAGATCTGCCGTCGCGAGATCAGGATTGCCAAAGCCTTTGAGGTAAAGGTCGCCGTCGAGGCTGCTATCGATCACAGCTGTGTCTGCATAGACCGATGTTCTGAACCGGTAGTCTTTGCCGAGCACGTGGAGTGCCGTCGAAGACGTGAGGAGTTTCATGTTTGATGCAGGCCGCATCAGGAGCTTGCTATCCCGTTCATAGAGGACCTCTTTCGAGTTTGAAGAGATCACCTTGATGCCTGCCCGCGCAGGAGTGAAGATCGAGTCAGAAAGGACTTGGTCAATATCATAGCGCAGCGCGGCGAGTGGATCCGATGGTCTTCCGGTAGGGCGGAAGATTGCGCAGCTCGAGAAGGCCAAGGCGATCACGCACATCGTTGGAACGAGGAGTCTCATTCTTCTGTTGACCATAGCGGATAATGAAAAAGTTGGAGTAATCAATCGAGGAACCCTGGAGGAATTGGTGATGGTTTCTGAAAAACTCTGGGAAATGTCACTTGAAAACGCGTCAAATGCAACATGACAGCATATTGGGGCGTTTCTTGACTGCGCGTCAAAAAAGGGGTATATTTACACGCTATTTTCTAGAAATCATTTGGAAATGTGTTGTTGTGCTGGGAATCCAGATCTAAGCCATGATCTGGGACGTGGCCGACGCAGTTCACGTACTGGAGTCCCTCCAAAAGCTCGTCCCACGAAACGGATCGAGGTCTCGTCTTGATTCATCGAATCGAGACGGACATGAGGGGATGACAAACAAAAAAAGGAACCCAGTCATTGCGAGGAGTCCCGCAGTTTCTCTTCGGGACGACGAAGCAATCTGTACATCGGAGGATGGATTGCTTCGCGGAAAACGCTCGCAATGACACCCTACTCCTTGTCGTTCCCGAACGATTCAGTCGGGAATCCAGAACCAAGCTCCACGCTGGCACATGGCCGACGCAATTCACTGCTGGATCCCCGCTTAAGATATGCGGGGATGACAAGCAAGGAAAGCAAAGCAAAACCCTGTCATTCCCGAACGTTTCAATCGGGAATCCAGGACTGAGCTTCGCTCTTGCTCGTGGCCGATGCAGTCCCTGGTCTGGATACCCGCCTTCTCGTTTGGAAACCAGCGGGACACAAAAATGTGAAAACGTGCGGGGATGACAAGAATAGAGCAAGCAAGGGCGTTGAAACATCTGGTAGCATTATCGAATGTCAATATGGTTTCCTTACATCTGTTTGAAAGGTCGTTATGTTGGGTTATCTGAAAAAGCTCTTTGGTGGTTCCAAGCACGAACGTGATGTGGTTTCATTGTGGCCGATTGTCGCAGAGATCAATTCTCATTTCGAGAAACTCAAAGATCTGAGCGACGATCAGCTCAAGGAAAAAACAACGGAATTCCGCAAGCACATTGATGAATCGACTGAGGAAATCAAAGCCGAAATCGCCAGGCTTCAGGCGTCCCTCCAGGAGGACATAGCCTTCAGCGAGCGGGAAAAGATCTATGCCGAACTTGATGACTTGAACAAACAGTTGGATCAGAGCATCCAGGATACGCTGAACGAGATTCTTCCGGAAGCGTTCGCTGTTGTCAAGGAAACGTGCAGGCGTTTGATCGGACAGTCCTGGGACGTGGCAGGAAACAAAACTGTGTGGGATATGGTCCCATTCGACGTTCAGCTCCTCGGCGGAATCACCCTTCACCAGGGAAAGATCTCCGAGATGGCGACGGGAGAAGGCAAGACCCTGGTGGCAACGCTGCCGACATATCTGAATGCACTGCCCGGCCGTGGTGTTCACATCATAACCGTCAACGACTATCTGGCGTTGCGAGACAGCCAATGGATGGGAAAAGTCTTTGAATTCCATGGTCTGAAAGTCGGAGTCATCCTGCAGCCGATGGAGCCGTCTCAACGGCGCATTCACTATGCCGCCGAGATCACGTACGGTACGAACAACGAGTTTGGATTCGACTATCTGCGCGATAACATGGTGGTGAGCGCTGA
>JBGPAN010000075.1:0-11182 GCA_041480785.1 Bacteroidota bacterium
AGTTTCGCGAAAAAGTAAATCGGAGTAAGAAACAGCAGAATG
The DNA here is from genome assembly GCA_041480785.1 of Bacteroidota bacterium. GTDB lineage: Bacteria > Bacteroidota > Ignavibacteria > UBA10030 > UBA10030 > UBA9647. The sequence continues at coordinate 43 of JBGPAN010000075.1, forward strand.
GAAGGAAGTACTGCCCAGCCCGGAAGATAGATGCACGCAAAGATGATTGATACCACCAGGACGATGAGAACCCCCCAGGCGACGGGACCGAGGAGCGGAAGGTGAGTGCTTTGGCCGCGAATCATCCAGAGGACGATGCCCAGGAACAACGCTGTGTACACCCACTCCGGAATAACAGGGAAGCCGAAGCTTCTATTAAAGGAGGCCAGTATCATCGACACCGGATAGATGAGGAAGGAGAAAATCCCGGAGAGAACTATGACCATAAAGGCTGACGGAAGCGAATCCGTGATCGTTTCCTTGATCTCTTCCGCTTTGAGAACTGCAAGAATCTCTGCTATGGTTGGCTCGTTCATCTCTGGTTTACCTGCAGCCGTGAAGGGCTCGACAGTGCCAATAAACCTGCGGGATCAATCTATCAATACAGTTGTAACCGATGTGTGACAGGCTTCACTCATCGGCAGGAGTCGGTCAGTAATTTCGTGCCGGATTCTGTTGGTTCTATGCTTATGGGCAGACTAATCGTATTCCGGCATTGGCTCGCGTGACTCCTTCGTCAACGAGAACAGAACCAGCATCACGCCAAACGCAATGTACGCAACAGTGAATTGAAATGGTATCTTCTGCATGAATGCGTCCAGCGTCCAGGGGAAGTACATTACCCCGTCCGGAGAAGCCGAATGGATGATGCCGAAAAACGTCAGGCCTGCCAGAATGAACAGATACGCGGCCGCGATCTTCAGACGCCGATCAATCAGTTCAGCCAGCATACCACCCCACAACATTGCCGTCAGGATGAACCCATTGCCAAGAGCCACAGTAACGAGGAGCTCGGGCAGGGCTTTTCCCGGAGCAGTCATGAGTCTGTTGAAGTTCTCCGTGGGCACAAAATCCGGGTTGCCTAGCTTGATGGAGAGAAGTCTCGCAACCGTCGGGAAAAACGCGAACGCAACTGCAGGAGCATGCCGGGGTGGACACGCAAGAAATGATTGGACGACGATATCCAGAGCAACGAAGATGAGAATCGGCGCGAGAACTGCGCGCGGGATCAACTCAACGAAGAACGAAACGTAACCCAAAATCCCGCCGAGACCGATGAACAGTCCCGTCAGAAGCGTGTAGCCAGCACGGGATCCCATCCTCTTGTATGCGGGTTGTCCGATATACGGAGTCGATTGTGCGACGCCACCGCAGAGGCCCGCAATCAACGTCGCGATCGCTTCTGTCAGCAAGATACTCCGTGTATTGTAGTCATCACCCGCAACACGGGCGCTCTCGGTCACGTTGATTCCACCAACGACTGTTAGCAAGCCAAATGGAATGGCGATGGGCAGATATTTTAGAGCACGCGTGAATCCATCCAGGAAACCGAGTGTGGGTGTTGGCAAGCCGAAGTGCAGGTCCATCAACGGGGCACCGGCATAGGTCCCCCCCATCCAACCAGTCGAGCCAAGCATGTAATAGACTGCCGTCCCGATGAAAATTGCAGCGAAGACACTCGGAAAATTTCTGGGAAGACGGATGCGTGCGACCAGCGCATAGAGGATCAATCCCAACGAGATCATTCCGACGATGGGCATACCAAAAACGTCAACCAGCGGTGTCAATCCGATGAGTGCCAGACCGATTCCAGCCAACGAGCCCAGCAGGCCTGCTTGTGGAACGACTCTCTGGACCCATTGGCCGACGAACGAAAGGACCACCTTCAGGACACCGATCATGACCATCGTGGCCATGCCGATGTACCAGGTCATCATCGCTGCATCGTGTTCAGACAACCCTTCTGCTTTCAATCCGACAAACGCCGGGCCCAGAACCACCAGGGCGATACCTATCGTTGAGGGTGTGTCGAGTCCGAGAGGCATCGCCGTCACCTCGGTGTTTCCCATTTTCTTCGCGAGGCGGAATGCCATCCATGTATAGACGATGTCGCCGAACAGAACGCCGAAGGCCGTTCCGGGGAACATCCTCGTATAGACAATGTCCGCGGGAAACTTGAAGACAAAGACCAGGATGCCCGCGAGGAACGAAAGCACCGTCAGGTTGTCGAACATGAGGCCAAAGAAGCCGTTGAGGTCCCCGAGTGCGAACCATCGATAGCGTTTTGGTAATGAATGCATGAGATAGTCCTTCAAGAAAAACCCTGATAGAAAATTCGAAATCCTAATATCGAAATACCAGACAAATCCGAAATCCTAATACCGAAATATCAAACAAAAGCGAACGTCCATCTCCAAAATCCCAAACAGGATGTTCTGATTCCAGGTTTTGTGTTTCGAATTTCCCATTTTGAATTTGTCTAGGATTTGAGATTTCGAGTTTAGGATTTGGTTTCAACTTACGAACATACCCGCAATTGACGCCGTCATCCATGTGGCGATCGTTCCGCCGAGGAGCGCACGGAGTCCAAGTTTTGCGATGTCGCTTCTCCGGTTCTCAGCCAGCGGACTGATGCCTCCAATCTGGATTGCGATCGAGGAGAAGTTTGCGAAACCACAGAGGGCGTACGTAGCAATCACGATCGCTTTCTCTGAAAGCTGGTGGGCGCTCACGACGTCCGCCATTTGAGAATAGGCAACGAATTCGTTCAGCACCAGTTTGAGTCCCATCAGACTTCCGACGTTCAAGGCATCGGCCCACGGCACACCAATCGCAAATGCAATAAACTGAAAGACGAGCCCAAAGAGGAGCTCAAGCGAAAGCGGTTTTCCGAAATGCGTCTGGCAATAAGCTCCGATCCCCGTGGAATCGCCGATGAGTCCCATGAGGAAATTGAAGAGTGCAATAAAGGCGATGAAAGCGATGAGCATTCCGCCGACGTTCAATGCCAGCCTGACGCCATCCGATGCCCCGGAGGCAGCAGCGTCGATGACGTTGGAATAGGTCTTCTCAATCTTCAGTTTGACCGTTCCCATGGTCAGTGGCTCCTCCGTTTCCGGAAAGAGCATCTTCGCCACGACAATGGTCGCCGGAGCCGCCATAATCACAGCCGCGAGCAGATGGCCGGCGAAATAGATTTGAGAGGCATCGAGGGCGAGGCCATACGATTTGGCGTAGGCCACGCCCAGCAATGTATAGTAGGCGATCATCACGCCGCCGGAGATGTGCGCCATGCCGCTTGTCATGACAGTGTACAGTTCAGATTGCGTCATCTTCGCGAGATATGGCCGAATGACGAGCGGCGCTTCGGTCTGCCCGATGAACGTGGCCGCGGCGACACAGAGAGATTCTGCCCCGCTGGCTTTCATGAATTTCGAGATGACCCAGGCCATGCCTTGCACGACACGTTGCATGATGCCGAGGTGATACAGGATCGCCATCAGCGAGGCAAAGAAGATAATTGTCGGCAACACCTGGAAAGCGAAGAAAAAGCCGAGGCTCCCCTTCTCCCCCGGTGATGTGGCAAGCGATCCAAATACGAACTGCGCCCCATTCAGCGCAAATGCGAAAAGACGAACAAACCCTTTGCTGATCGCATCGAAGATCTGTCTCCCGAAATCCGTCTTCAGTACGAAGAGAGCAAAAACGAACTGCATCCCGAGGCCGATGGCGACCAGACGCCAGCTGATAGCCCGTTTGTTCGGCGAAAATGCATAGGCGATGCCTGTGACGATGATAAGACCGAGAAGCCCGCGTCCAACGGATAAGAAATCCATGTTGCTCCTCTCGTAGAGGGTGTACGGTATGACGTTCGGGAAGCGAAGCATGGTGCAGGTTGGTGGAAATCGCATCGCTTCAGATGGCGGAAAAGGTATAAAGAATTCCACAAAAAGGGAAGTGTTTCATTCAACGAACCGGGTCAAACGAACCGGGTCATTCGAGTGTCCAAACTGCACAGGCGTTCCATCGCTTGCATCCTTCACAGAGTTGAGATACTTTTGGATCCGAGGAGGGAAATACCAATATGAATTCGGCTCGCATTCGGTTTCTTTTTGTGCTTTTTCTCTTCTGCTCGCTTTCACGATTGGTGGCGGGCAGATCAACCGGCGATCTCAAACCCGGGCGAAATGACGTCGAGTTCGATCACCAGGGACGGACGAGGTCCGCTGTCATCATGGTGCCGAGGACAAATGCAATCCCTCCGGATGGCTGGCCGCTGGTGATGATGCTTCATGGCGCGGGAGGGTCAAGCAAGAACGTTCTTGAAAGCACCGGTTGGGCAGAGATGGGAGAAAAAAAAGGAATCGTCACGGTTTTTCCAAACGGAACGCCAAGAGATGAATCCAAACCCGAGAGTTTCTCACGCAACCCCCAAACCTGGAACTCGGGCGCGAAGTTAAGCCTCTCGTCCGGAGCATCATCCGCCGCCAAGAACATCGACGATGTCGGCTTTCTCACACAACTCATCCAACGCGTGTGCCGCCAACTCAAAATAGATCAACGAAGAATCTACGTTGCGGGGCATTCCAACGGAGCCCAGATGGCATACCGGTTTGCATCCGAGCGAAGTACGATGATTGCAGCTGTCGGCGCGATGGCTGGCCATTCGCACGCGGATCAGAAGCCGCTCGCCTCGCCGGTTTCCCTCATTCAAATCGTCGGGGACCACGATCCGTTCACACCAATGGCAGGAGGAGAAGCCGGCGTCCTCGGGCGCACAATGACTGTTTCTCCGGCTCTCGACAGCCCGCGCCTCTGGGCCCGGAGCCTTGGCATTTCCGATGAAGCAAGGATTAGGCGGGATGACGATACCCTGACGATACGTACGTGGGGACCCGCTGCAAACGGCGCCGAGGTACAGTCAGTGATCGTCAAAGGTCATGGTCACGCATACCTTTCGCGTCAAGACAGGTTCCATCCTGCGCTCCTCTTCGGCCCAACGGTGAACTCCATCAACGCGACGGAGACGATGTGGGAGTTCTTCAAGGTTCACCCGAAAAAGTAGCTTTCTAGTCGATTGCAGGGACAACAAAATCATTGAAGCTTGAGCTACGGGGGGATACTGGAGGGACTCTATAGCAGACGCGTCGCAGTGGTCCGACACCTACGCATACTGGGCTTTGATCCTTCTGCGATCTTCTTTTGCCTTGTCGCCTTTGAAGTACATCTCGACAAATTCGATTCTGTCTTCATCCTTGAAATATGCATAGACGATCCTGATGCCTGTTTGGTTTCCTCTTCCTTTGAGCGCTCGACAGGCAAATTTCCTGACCTTATATATTTCAGGCGCCTGAATGCCGAGGTCCGAAATAGGAACAATGCCACCATAATCTATCCCTTCTTTGTGAAAAGGAACGAGAGCAGACTTGACCAAAATATCGATGTCTTCATCAATTGTCCTGAAGCGCTTCTTCAGTCTCTTCACGTCTTTTTCAAATTCTGGAAGTCGTACGAGGTTATGGAACATCGTCCTGATACTCCCTTACTGAATAGGCGGGCGTGCGATAGAAAACAGATTCATACTCAATAAACTCACCATTCTTTGCCGTCTTCCAGGGTATGTCTTCGTGCGAATAGGTGCTTATTTGAGTTGCGTTCATGTCCGAAAGCCGATTCAGTACATCTTCAATAACCTCCAATTCCTGGGCTGTGATTTTTGAAAGATTTGGCTTCCTTCGCGGCAAATACTTTGCTTGCGGGTACTGGAAGTACTTACTCTTCACCTTCTCCATCTCCCCATGTTGCATCATCCGTTCGGCGATCTTGTGGAACTCGACTGGAGTGGGGCCGTAGAGGTTCTTCATGTACTGAGCACCTATGAGCTGTTCTTCGTACTTCTCATAATAGTTGAAGTCAATGAAGTATAGCAGCTTGTAGATGACGGTTTCGCCGATATTGGGCTTCGACCCCACCTTGTCCAAGATGTAGAGCAGAACTTCTCTAAACTTGTCAAGGTTTTTCTGGGGGACGTTGATGCGAATCTGTTGCTTTGACTTTTTCCGCGCGATTCGTATTCCCGGCAGGTTTACAGTAGGTTCTTTGTGAAGGTCCAGAAGCGAATCAACTGTCACTCTGAAGATTTGCGAGAGTCTGACGAGTTCCTCCGCTGTCACCGCTCTCAATCCGTTCTCAATTTGTGAAATTGCGGGGCGTTGTACACACAGGGTGTCCGCAAGTTGTTGCTGACTCATGCCAGATTGCGTCCTCAACTGCTTTATCTTCTTGCCAAGCTGCGTGGGCGATAAAATCATGGTGTTCCTCCGATGGTGGGGTTACAATATACTATATGTAAGATTATATGTCAAGCATATGTACTGTTTTCTTACATACAGAACGATTGGCAAATTCAGTTAGTTCCGGCAGACTTGGGACGAGGGACTATCCGGGCTTCTCAGAGTAAGGGGGGCTGCATGCAACCAACAGGCGAGTATGCAGTAGTAACCGGGACGCGAATTCAGTCTTTCGACGTCAACGACAGAATTTCTCTAAATTGCAGTTGTTCTTGACAGCACCAGCGTGAGTAGCGCTGGCTCGACGGCTCTGGGAGAGATCTTAACGACCGTCTCTCTTTTCGCACCGACCCTCTGTTTCCTCACAACTTGATGTTGAGCAGACTCTTCTCGACCTGCTTAAATAGTACGTCGAGTGTCTCTTGGATCTTGATTGTCTCTGTCAAAGCGGTGATGACTTTGCAGTAGTGCGCCACCTCATCGGAAGTGAGCGTTCTTCCTTTCCGGTCTTTCAACCACTTCTCCGCAACTTGATATCCGCCAATGTGATATTGCCAACTTTCACTCGATAGGCCAATGAAGTATTTCTCAGGATTGATGTAGACGCGCTTGCGTTTCGCATCGTACGCTACATTGACAACAGCCAGTGCTCCAGATCCTTCGCATTTGGCTATGGGCTTTGCAAGTTTCTTAGATCTAAGTAGATGAAGGTCCACAAGCTGCTCGCCTATGTCAGCCAGTTTCGTGAAGAGTCTGTGGTCCTTCGTGAATGGAACGCGAGGGAAATCGGTTTTCAAGAACTGAGAGTATTTCTCACGATAGGCATTTGAGTAAAGAACTGCATAAGTGTAATGGAAAACGTCCTCAGGACTTGGCCGTCGCTTGTAAGCCGATACGAGAGTCTCAACGAGTTGTGGGGCGACATTGGAGACGCGCTCACCGTTCGCCTGTTGAGAGAACAGGTCTATCTTCTCTTCTTCCGCGTACGCGTACAGAGGGAAAACGTAATTGATATCGAATGCGCTCACGGTTTTGTGCCCTGCAATGCACATAGTTACCATCGCGCCGGACTCTTCTTTAAATTGCCTTGGCGCGATCAGCGCTATGTTTGGTTGCAGCAAATGGTGCATAACTTCGCGACACGGCCTTGAGTGAAAACCATTGCTTTTGCCAGTGTAGTATGTGTAACGAATATCGAGCGGACGATAGAGAATTGGAACGATGTGCGATCTATCTGGTCCTGACCGACGGAGATCTTCTTGCGCCCATTTGACATCCCAGTTCGCGCTGTCTTCACCCAAATCGTATGCTGATCTGGCCAACTCAGGATCTAATCGCGAGAAATTGAGCACAGTGTCCCATATATCGTTTTTGCTCCATCTTATTGTTAGTTTATCTTTCCGCGTGATGATCCCTACACCATGCGTTGGTAAAATCTGCGTTACAGCAGGGAAAGAGTTGTAGTAGTCGAAGCTCTCTTCATCTCTGCGGATAAAAAAATAGAACTCCGACTTCGGAGTTAAGTTGATCCAGCGGGTGTTCGACACATCGTGCTCATCCAACCATCCGTATTTCACAGCCCGGGTACCCCACACATCCGCGTAACGCACCATCGGAATGCGCTTTCCTTTATCAGCGCGCTTGACAAAGAGAGCGATGACAACTCCCTGGCGAATATCGAAGACATTTTCATCCTTCGAGCCATCGGGAGCTTGTTCTTTTTTCAACGAACTGCCGTGCAAGTTGAGGAGGAACATCTCGTGAAAAGAATTCATGAGGTTAGCACGCATCCCGCGAAAGGCTGGACTATCCAAGTAGGAATTGTTCGTTATCATACCGACTATACCAGTACCAGCTTGATCGATCTTCCACTGCGCAAACCGCAAGAACTTCACGTAATCGTCTTGTATTACACCGATCTTTTTCTCTTTAACAGGCGCTCCGTCTATTTTCTTGTAATCTTCAATCAGACCCTCTATCCATTTACCCTGATTGGGTGAACTGAATGAATATGGTGGGTTGCCAAGGATAACAAGGATTGGCGTATTTTTCTTCAGTTTGCCTGCAAGATGAGATTCCTCGGAAAGAGACGCCATTCCAGGAAGTGACGTTTGAACAAGCTCTTCCATATCGAGAGTGTTCGTGAGGTAGAACTGGAACCTTTCGTCGCCGGTAAGCTTGTGCCCCAACTCCTCAAGCAAATAGCCCATCTTCAAATGTCCCGCTGCGTACGGCGCCATCATAAGCTCGAAGGCGTAGAAGTGCTTCAAGATGTGGTCTTCAATGAACTTGCCTTTCGAGCCGCTTCCGTACTTCTGCACGTGTTCCTGCACAGCAATCTTAGCTGCCTCGGCCAGAAAGGTAAGCGTGCCGGCAGCAGGATCGAGCACTGTAACCGAGGGTGTAGCAAACCCATCCTCGCGTCCGAATTTTTCTTTCAGTATGATATTCAGAGACCGCACGATGTATGAGACAACCGGCTCCGGCGTGTAATAGACACCACGTCGCTCTCGCTCTTCAGGGTTATACTCTGCAAGAAACGTCTCGTAGAAATGGAATATTGGATCGCTCCCTTTGCCGCCCTTGAAGTACTCGCGGAGGATGCTCTTGACATCTGCTACCGCAAGAACTTCGGCGATGTCATCAACGGAGACCTCCATCTGCGGTGGCGGATCAAACGAGATAAAATGGAAGATATCGCGTAGAATGCCGATGGTCTTAGGGATAAGGTCATATGCCAGCTTGCGATTGAAGAATCCATCAGCTCGCGTTCGAGCAGCGAAAAGCCCGTAAGTGATCGTCTGTGCGTACAGGTCTGCGAATTCATCCGGCTTTAGGTTAGCAATCAGGTGCTTCTGGAAGGCTTCGTAAAAGCTCAGAATATTCTTGCCGCTTTCAGATGAGGCTTCACGTAATTCTTCTTTGATCACCTGGTCGCGCAGAAACCGCGTCCGCTTTGCGAGATCTTTCGCAAGACTCTCAGCGGTGAACTTGGTTGGCAACGAGAATCGGAAGAACTCGTCGATGAGACGAAAGAATTCGTCTTCGTGCTCCGCCGGTGGAATCTTTTTGAGCTTCGAAGCAATAATCGGCCGGGCGACAACAGCCCGATCTCTTTCTTGCCCATTCCGATAGAGTCGGAACTCATAGAAGTTGGTGAGGATTAGGTTTGGAAAGGTGTGAAGGTAGCGTTTTAGCTGGTCGGTCGTCTCGATCTGATCAAGATTTGCAGAAGGGGGCTTGGCTTCAATATACCCAACCTGCGAGTGCTTGCCGTCCCATACACGAAAGTCAGGGTTACCGGCTTCTGTCTTCTTGGGAAGTACGGTCACATGGACTGCTTTCTTGCGGGCTCCTTCGGAGTACTCTTCCAAGAAATGCTTGAGCGCTGGATAGTAAGACGACTCAGTTGAGTCACCGCGCTTCGTTTGAGTACCAACTTCTTGAATGTATTCGAGGAGAAGGTTCTTCATTGTTCACCAGTGCCTGTAATGAAATTGGCTGTTGAACAAACAAGGAAAGGGATGATCGGTGCAGGTCTAATCTACACCTTATCACTGCGGAATTCAAGGCGTAGGCGCAATCGAACTGGAGGTCACAAGTGGGCAGTGGGGGCAAAATCGAAACGACGAAAGGCTTCCAACGACAAGGCGGCGCGCAGGCGCTTACTTCAACTTCTCGACCAACTCCACGAGAAATTGTCTTACCTCAAGCATATCGGTCCGAATTTCTTCGTCCGTCACTTTCTTCCTCTGAGGCACATTCAGGAGCTCCAGCTGCTCGGCTGTTTCAGCTTCCGGAACATATTCTTCAAGAACTCGCTTCGCGCCCTCGATGGTGTACCGCTCATCCCTCAACAACTTCTTGATGTAGATGATCAGCTTAATGTCTTTGTTGGTGTAGATCCTGTTTCCAGCGCGATTCTTTGCCGGTTTCAGCTGAGGGAATTCAGACTCCCAGTAGCGAAGTACATATTGTTCGAGGCCCGTGATGGTACTAACCTCACTGATGGAATAGTAGAGTTTTTTGATTCCGATGTGTTTCATGGGACTGTCACCATTCCGTTGGCGGTAACGAGGGGTCTTTCTTGAAATTAGTCAAATTCAGATTGAGTTGCAATCGGCTTCCCTGCCGCGCCAGGATATCCTTTCCTTCACTCGCTTTTCTCAATGACTGCAAATGCCACAACGGTGTTTTCCGTGTGTGAGAGCGAAATGTGCACACGGCATTTCGCCAACTGTTCGGCAACAAAATCGTGAAGAACCACTTTCGGGGCTCCTGAGGGATTGTTGATCACCTCGACGTCACGCCACCGAAATTGTCCGCTCCATCCGGTCTGCATGGCTTTGCTGACGGCTTCTTTCGCAGCGAACCTCGCAGCGTAGTGCTCATGCGAATTTTTCTTAGACGTACAGTAGGCGATTTCCGATTCGGTGAACAGCTTCTTGATGAGCGAGGTCCCACGCGCATCCAACACCACCTTCATGCGCTTCACATCAACCACGTCCACACCAATGCCAACAATTGCGCTCATGGATCTACGACCTCACATTCAATTGTTTCACAATGTCAATGACCTGACTGATGTCATCGACTTCATAGTCCGCGTGCGATATCACGGTGCCAAACGTGTCACCGTAGCGTGCGAAGATCGTTTGCATGCCCACCTGAGCCGCCCCCACGACATCCCGCTCAGCCCAATCGCCGATCATCAGTGCTTCCTCGGCTCGCACGCCAAGACGCTTGAGCGCCTCCTCGAATGGTTCGCGATTCGGCTTACGCATGCGAGTGTCGTCAAACGTCACGACGACATCGAAAATGTGATGCAGGTTCAAGTAGCAGAGCCTTAGCCAAGCTTCACGGCCGGGAGCGTCCGAGACGACCGCCAGCTTGAGATTCATCTTCATCAATTCCATCAGCGTGAGATAGACATGTGGATATGGAACAAGCGCCGCCTCCCTTGCGCGACGGTATGCGATGATGCCTGAAGCGAGAATCTTGTGGTCCACTTTGCTGAACTCGTCGAACAG
>JBGPAN010000076.1:0-11107 GCA_041480785.1 Bacteroidota bacterium
AGTATGTCGTATTGTTCTGTAGTGGGCCAATTGTCTTCGTCGTATCTGTAATCGTCGAATCGTTTACAACCGTCGTTGAGAATGATGAACTCAGGGACACCTGCAAACAATATGTGGAGGCTCCGGCTGCCTTTGCCCAACCGATGATTGGAGTTGTTGACAAGTTCTTCGCACTGTCAACTGGCCCCGCCGGTATCGGCGCTTGTGGCGCTGCCACAATCGTCCTGAAGCTCCTCACCGACGACCAACCACTTGTCCCACCGTCATTCTTTGCACTGACTCGCCAATAATAGATCACGTTGTTCTGCAACGGTCCGATCGTCTTCGTCGTATCTGTGATCGTCGAATCGTTTACGACCGCTGTCGCAAATGTTGGGCTCAGAGAAATCTGAAGCCGATACGATGTCGCACCAGGTGAGGCAAACCAAATCAACATTGGATAGATCGACACCAACGAACTCCCGCTTGCCGGCGAACCCAACGAAGGAGCGGGCGGCGCAGGAATCGTTACTGTAGAATTCATTTCATCTATTGAACGCCTCCAGACTGCCCTGTAAAAGGTCCCCGCAAAGAGGTTCGCCCCGGAAACGGAGAGAGAATACACACTAGTGTACATAGGCAAGCCTGCGTTGACCGCTGTCCAGTTCGTGCCGTTGTTTGTGGAAAGAAAGACACCCATCAAGGTTCCGGCAAAGAGACTCGCGCCTGAGACTTCAAGTGACGTGACACTAGCGTTCAGCAAGCCAGTATTGACCACCTTCCAGCTCGAACCGTTGTTGTTGGAAAAATAGACCCCACCGTTCATTGCGACAAAGGTATTCGAACCGCTGAGGGCAAAAGCGTTGACAGTGCTGTTCGTCGGCAAATCGTTACTTGCTTCCGTCCAACTCGTCCCGCTATTGGTGGAAACGAACACACGCCCGACGAGCGTCCCGGCAAAAAGACACGTGCCGGAAACTGCAAGCGATGTGACAAAGGCGTTGGGAAATCCGCTAGTTGGCAATCCGGTATTGACAGCGCTCCAGCTTGCGCCGTTGTTGGTTGAAAGAAAAACGCCGTAGTCGGTTCCTGCAAAGAGATTCACGCCGGAGATGGCAAGATCATCCACATAGTGGGTCGTCAAGCCGGTATTGACCGCAGTCCAACTTGAGCCGTGGTTCGTGGAAAGAAAAACTCCGATGTTGGTTCCTGCAAAGATATTGGGGGCGGAAATGGCAAAAGCCATGACTCGAGCGCTCAAGCCGAGCGACGTCCAAGTTGTGCCGTTGTTCGAAGAAAGCCACGCATCTTCCTCTGTCCCGGCATAAATATCCGTGCCGCAGACCGCAAGGGCACGGACAAAGGTGTGCGTCAAGCCAGTGTTGACTGCAATCCAGCTTGTGCCATTGTTGGTAGAAAGAAAAGCTCCGACCTGGGTTCCAGCCAACAAATTCGTGCCGCTAACAGCAAAAGCAACAACACCACTCGCCGATCCCGCATTAGTCTGTGTCCAAGTTGTACCGTTGTTCGTCGAACGAAGGACGTCTCCATTGGTCCCAGCAAATAGGTTCGTGCCACTGACTGCAAGCGACCAGACAGTCGCGCTAGTCAATCCGCTATTCACCCAGCTTGCGCCATTGTTGGTAGAAAGAAAAACACCGGCGCCGTCAGTCCCGGCAAAGAGGTTCGTGCCGGAGACGGCAAGAGCTTTGACATTAGTGTTCGTCAAGCCGGTGTTAGCCGCAGTCCAGCTTGTCCCGTAGTTGCTGGAAAGAAATATGCCGTCCCGAGTCCCCGCAAAAAGATTGGTGCCAGAGACGGCAAATGACTGAACGGGAGCGTTCGTTAGACCGGTATTAACCGCAGTCCAGCTTGATCCGTTGTTGCTCGTAATAAAAACGCCGTTTTCGGTCCCTGCAAAAAGATCCGTGCCGCACACTGCGAGAGCAACCACGTGAATGCTCGTCAAGCCTCTGGCCGCCCAACTTGTCCCGTTGTCGGTGGAGAGAAAGACACCCATGCCATCAGTTCCGGCAAAGAGATTTGTGCCCGAAACAGCAAGACACCGAACAAAAGGCCATGTCAAGCCGGTATTGACCGCAGTCCAATTTGTGCCGTTGTTTGTGGAGAGATAGATGCTCCCATAGTCAGTCCCAGCAAAGAGATTCCCTCCCAACACTGCCAGACATCGAATTGGACCGCCGCAGGGTCCGTTGGTTTGGGCCCAACCTGTCGTCGGCGGCGGAGGCGGGGCATTTACAGTGGAAAAGCTCCACACCTCCGACCAAGGACCTTTACCAGCCGCATTCGTCGCATTCACTCGCCAATAGTATAGAGTACTATTGCCTAGAGGTCCTATCACCTTGGAGGTTCCTGCTACTGTTGAATCATCCAAAACAATGGCAGTAAAGGTAAGTGATGTCGAGACCTGAACCCTATACCTCGTCGCTCCCATCACCATCTTCCAACTTAATGTTGGGCTTGTTTCTACACCTGCCGCACCATTGATTGGTGAAATGAGTGCTGGAGCCTCCGGCGCAACAGCTATCGTCGTGAAATTCCATACATTGGACCATCCGCTTGTCCCACCTGAATTGGATGCATTTACGCGCCAATAGTAGACGGTGCTACCAGCGAGTGCGTTCAAAGAATATGAAGTGCCCGTTGTTCCACCTTGATCGATGATGACATTCGAGAAAGCGGAGTCGGTGGAGATTTGTATCTCATATTGTGCTGCACCTGTGGCTGGATTCCACATCAACGTCGGTGCATTGGCTAACCCCGCTGCTCCGTTAGCAGGAGAGGCTAAAAATGGGATCGCGGGAACTCGATATATTGTCTTTGAAAACACAGTCTGCCTTCCGCCTCGGTCGGTCGCTTTGAAACGAACGACATTCTCATAAGTCGGGAGGGTTATAGTCCCCGAGAACACGGTATCTGAGGTTACGGTCAATTTGCTCCAGGTATTCCCATCAAAACTGAACTCAACAGACGAAACACCCGTGACATCAGTCGCAAATGCTGTTACGGCGACCAGATCTGTTTTAGCTGCGAATCCCTCGACCGGGGAAACGATTCTCAGGGATGGCCCGTCTACGTCGAACGGCGCGTACAAGTTCACACTCCCGGTCACATAGGCAGCAATGACATCACCTTTGCCCCAAGCTACCCCGTAGCATGTGGCCATTCCGCCCAGTGAGTACAACTCTATGTTGTTCAAGTCAATTATCCGCAAGTAGCTGTTTCCTTCACCGCTGCACACGAGTTTCGTGCCGTCTGGTGACCATGCAAGGGAATAGTATCCTGTTCTTCCACCTCCTAATGCGTATTGGAATACTGGGTTCGGTGAGTTGATGTTGAAGACAAAGAGATTGTTGGTATCATATAGCCGACCGATCACTGCAACTTTCGACCGATCTGGTGAAATCGCAACGCTGTAGTTATTCATCTTGTCAAAAGAGTACTTCCAGACTCGCGACCTGGATCCAGTGTTAAACAAATAGAGCATGCTGTTTGCTGATGAGCCTTTCGTGAGAGCCGCGAGGAAATCTCCTTTCCAGTCTATGCATGAGATTAGCTCTGCCGGGTTGTCGGCGTAGAGAAAATATGGAGTTCCGTTCACATAGACCTGAATTTCATTGTACTTGCCCGATGAACCGTTTGAAAGAGCATAGGTCTGACCATCAGTCTGGTCGGACCAAGCGACAGATGTAGCTTGAGTGGACGGCGGATTGATTTCAGTTGGAGGCAGAGTATCCTTTTGCGTATCGTAGATGCGTAAGACATGACCGACCTGATTAGCACCCATCACCAAATTCAATCCTGTCTTCGAAAACGACACAGTCGTTGGACCGTTGCCCTCACCATTACGATAGATCTCCCGATAGGATGGGGCCTTCCACACGGTTCCTCCTGCAGCCGCCAAGAATCTTCCATCAGAGCTGAAAGCAATCTTGTGATCGAAATCAGTAACATTGATCGACTGGGCAGATAGCGTCAAGAACGGCTGAACAACAGGCACCGGGTCGACGCTAACCAAAATGGTGAACACTTGTATTGTTTGCTCCACGCTCACCGTGAGAGTTGCGGTGCCATTAGATGAACAGTTCAACATCAGATTCGATATTCGTCCCGAGCTGTTATTCAAGCCGAGGATTTCTGAATAGGTCTGCTGACCATTCTTGAATAATCCAAGATCTGTTGTGAAAACAATGGTCTTACCATCAACAGGCTGCCCATTACTCGTGTAGGTGACGTAGGGATTCAGCTGTATCTGCACACTCCCTGAAGCTCTCGAGATGACCGCATTAGTCATTGAGATAGTATAGGTGCCGCTTCCCCCCGGTTTGACAATGACCTGAGTGGAGCCAACGACTGTTTCACTGACCGTACCGGTTATTGTGACAGTCCCCGTTCTATCTGGTGTAAAAGTCGTTGTCGCTACACCATTTGAATTCGTGATTGCCGTACCTGGATTGAATCCGCCACTTGGCAGCGATCCGATCCGTCCGTCGAAACTGACCGCGACGCCGGCTGCCGGATTGCCCGAACTGTTTCGTAAGTTCACCGTGATCGTGGAGAAACTACTTCCGTTGAAGGGGATCGATGAAGGATTTGCGCTCATTGATCCTGTTGAGGGTGGACTGGCTACAATAGAAAAGCGCCCACTCTCACCGCCTGGAAACCCTGCGGTGCCGACAACCCAAATGGAATAGTCAGCTCCAGGAGTCGTATTTTGTGGTGTGGTCCACGGATAGACTGTCCCGCCGACATTGG
Source organism: Bacteroidota bacterium (assembly GCA_041480785.1). Lineage (GTDB taxonomy): Bacteria > Bacteroidota > Ignavibacteria > UBA10030 > UBA10030 > UBA9647. The sequence goes on from JBGPAN010000076.1 coordinate 4,756, forward strand.
AGGCAATTTGCGACACTGTTACGCCAGCCTTGGCAAGGAAGATATCGAAGTTGCCAGAATAGGAAACTGTCGTCCAGTGTATTTCGTGAGAATCACCTGTTCGCCAAATATCACCAGCGCTAGGGCTCGTTACTCTAATACTCGGGGATGCAACGAAGGAAGTGGCAAGAATGTAGGGCTGGTGCGAGCTATTCTGGTCCGCTTCTCCAGTCAGCCTGACAAAGTACGTGCCCGGATTCAGCACTTTCTCAATTGTCACGGGCCCGTAACTTGCCGACCGTTGCTCATCAACCGCCGGATAGCTTTTGAAAAATGTGATATCTCTAAGCGGTCTAGATGACGAGAAATCTAGTCTCAGAGTTCCCTTGCTCGGCACCTGAATGCGGTACATATCTGTGTCAGCTGCGATCCATCTCGTTTGATATGTTATCAAACCTTGAATCGACTGACCCAACTTTATCTCATAGGCAAAAGTTGTATCACTAGGCTCGTCAAGCCCACGTGCAATGGACTGAAAGTCCCCCCCTTCGTCCCAGTGGGCATAGTTTGTCAGGAGACTATCCGCACACCCTTTGGGAGATGCCTCAGCGCTTGCAGGAGATACAAGAGCACCTGACCACAGCCATTGCCTTGGTAGATCCACTATCCAATCTCCACCATTTCCTCCAATGTTAGCAGTCCACGAATGATCATTCGAGACAATCCAGGTGTACCTGATATTTGGCGGCAATGGCATCAGATGGTTATCATAAGTACCGTCTTCCGGCTCATTTAGTCCAACCACAGCGCCATGACCCTGCCCGTCACCATCAATGTCTCTGTTGTAGAATCCATCCAAACTTGCATCATGTTCTCTTCCTCCGAACAGATAGGGACCTGGATTGCTCTCTCCAAGATCGTACCTAAGATCTCTGACTGCTTCAGAATTCAAGTCTTTCGACACCATATAGCCATTAGGAATTCCGTTGATATTCAAAAAGTTGCTTCCGCGATGCGGCGTTCCTATCGTCACGACCTTCCCAACCCTGTGCCCGTCCGGCGACGCGTCGTGCCACCACTTGTGAACGTTGCTGTCCTTGCGCTGGAGGTATTCTCGGATCGCCAATCCGCCCATTGAGTGGCCAACAAGAATGACCTTGTCCGCATGAGTCAACGCGAGGACGCTGTCGATCACCAATGACAACGCGTAACCCTGCTTCGTCGCAGAAGCTTGATTTGATTCAATGTGCCTGCCGTGATTTGCCACAGACTCAAAGGATATTTCACTGAAGTTGATGAGAAAGAGCCTATCGCGATCATCTCTGCTACTCCGCAAGCTGGTTGATCCATATTCGGTCCAGCCTATCCAGGAAACTTCGGAATTGAGAGGCCCACCAGTTTTCAGTAGGTTGTCATGATTCAAGCAGACGTGTATGACCCTTGGGGAATTCAAATTGAAGATCCCCCGCAGATTTACCGCCAGCCCACCAAAAGTGTTTTCATCTCCGGTCCATCCGTGAACGAATATTATTGGATAAGGGATAGTCGGAGATTGAGCGAGCGAGAGGGAGCACAACAGAATGGAGGCGCAGAGGATGGCAATCGCTTTCATCATACCTCCAGGGGTTGACTTGCGATCGGAGAAGAAGTTCTCTTTTGTAATGCGTTGAAGCAGACGGCAACGTTCGATCAGTATCTACGACGGTGAAGGCAGGATGCACGCGTTGACAGTACCGAAATGTTGCCATACAATCAATGGTGCATCAGACCTCCCCATGTGCTGACACGACAGGCAAATCAGTCAATTTCTTCGGCCATTGGCAAACTAAGAGGGCGCCGAGCTTCTAACGTCGATGGACGATATCCCAATAAGCTGCCTCGCTGTATATTGTTGCTTACCCGTTCGCAGTATTTTGACGGATTTGCAGAACTTGGAATGGTGCGAGAAGCGATGCAACGTAACTAGCCCGACGAACAGAGGCAATGGCAAGGCAAGCTCGGATCATCGCTGGGGTGAGTGGCTGGACACGAGAAGAAGATCCCCTTTGAAGGGAATCAGTTTGGGATTCAGATTGCCGTAGAGCGAGAACCGAAAGCTAGTCCCATGAGGTATCAACAAACGCATCGAGCTTGAAAAACACGGGGGAAGTGAAAAAGATCTAATAGAATCAACACTCTTTGCAGCTTTGGTCTGAAACAACTGTTAGCAGGTAGACCCATTAGTAACACCTGAATGCAGAATCAATGTGCAAACATCTAGGTCCTTCCGCAAGCCCTGTATGAAGCTGGAAACCGGGGAGCACTTCAGTCAACATGTAGTTGTGACATCAATGCGGCGTTCTTCTCTTCCATTTCTCGTAGGCTACCGTAAGCTGCTCGAAGAATTCATGTGGATCCGCCGGCGTAAGAGCAAGAAGCTTTGCCCTCTCAGGAAGATTGAACCAAGGTAGAGCCATTCTTAGGAAATCTCTGACCCCGCTCAATCATCCTAATGGTGCGATTGCCAAGAACCATTCGTGACGCTTCAGGGGTAAACCGAATCGGCACCTCTTCACCATTGGCAGAAACGGATGTTATCGAGAAATTAGGCACTGTTTCAGGAAACTGGTCTTGGTTCCCTTCATTAGATTGTTCATACTCATAAAACACCGAGTACCCAATTCTTCCGTGCAACTCGATTTCGTGGGAACCCGGGAAGATGTATTTCTGTGCATAATCATCCCACCTGAGTACAAGCAAATATGTGAATACTAAATCAATCACTACTCCCCCAAGGATGAAGCCCAGGGGGACAATGAGATAATACCATTTATTCGGTCGGACAACATGCTCGTGCATAAAATATCCTTTCTATGCAGAATTCACATAACACGTGCGAGAACACATTCCGTTGTTAGTCCTGATTTCGGTAGGTGGGTCCAGTACTTTTTGGGTTGCCGCCTATAAACACGAAAACCTCCTTCATCGCTGCTGCGAATCCAGAGGTTTCAATCCCGCGTTCCACGGGTCAGACTGATTTTTCAGAGGCGGGCACGGTGTCTGGATTTAAAACTACGCTTGCCTTAGACCAAAAGCAAACAGAGGTCAGCTCTAGGTAAAAGATGAGGTATGATTGAAGATTTCCTGAGTAAAACAAAGAATCCCCACCGATCTTCACCGATGAGGATTCTTCTTTAGAGCTTGTAGGGGGCACATCGATTCGAGCGCGAAAATTCGCTTTGCTGTAGGCGGATGCGTTGAGAAGAGATCAGCGAACCATCCCTCTTGGGAATTGAGTGACCTGTTCAATGGATCGATGAAACAGAGATGGGCGATGTTACCTTTGAAGACTGTCGATATTTCGGTCGACCGTTCAATCTTCTTCATCGCGTGAATGAGCGCATCCGGGTTGTGCGTAAGTTCGGCCGCCGATGTATCGGCAAGATACTCGCGATGTCGTGAAGTAAGCATCACCAGCGCATAGGCGAGAAGCGGAACGATCGCCAACGTCAAGATCCAAAAAACCAGCAAAAGCGCCTTCTTGCCACTCCTGATTTGCCGAAGCACTAGGCCCGATGCACCCTCCTTCATAGCTGCAGCCTTTGTCCAGTGGGAAAGCAATACAACAGAACCGAAAAGCGCAGTCGCTGCAGTTCTGACGCGGATGTCGTAGCTCCTTATGTGGCCGATCTCATGGGCAATCACCCCTCTCAGCTCCTCGTCATCCAGAGTCTCAAGGAGTCCCTGGGACACGATTATTGAAGCATGCTTTGGGCTGCGCCCGATCGAAAAGGCGTTCGGAACCTCATCCTGCACAATGAAAACATCAGGTGCTTTTATTCCAGCAGCGATGCTCAACTCCTCGACTGCATTCACCACACGATGATCGTCGACGAACGAGCGATCAGCTGGTGATGCCGCAACAGAGCGCAGGATCGAATAAGCGCCCCATTGAAGAGTAGAGAACGCTGCGCCTACACCGAGAACAACGCCGGTGACGAGACCGTACGGTGAAGTTGCGCCCAAGACGAACAAGCTTCTCGGTTCACTAAAGGCTCGCGGATCGACATGCGATACCTCGTAAAAAAACATCCAGGTGATCAAGACAAACGTGCCCAAGACCATCCAAATGGCGACCTTATTGGAATAATAATCGATAGAGCGCTCTCCATCGGGGTCCTTGCTTCCAAAAAAACGATCGTTGAGCCCATTCACAAAATTGAATACAAGAGAGCCGACAAGCACTAAAGCGACAGGGACGGTGATCAGCTGACAACTGTTGAATGTTCCCATCGCGTAGTCAAACCCGTAGCCAAGCAACGCAAAGGAAAGAGCAAAGCCACCCATGACGAGAGTCGCCAGGAGCTTATTCCTTCTCCGCTGTTCGCCGACATCTTGTGCTTCGAGGAAGATGTTCATGACAGGCCTGATGGCCCTGTGAACCGTGGGTGGACGTCTGATAACCGATGCTTGTTCACATCGTCTGTGATGTGAAAATACTTCGACCGAATGTATCGAAAAGAATCACGGACTTCAATGGCCTTACGCTACTGGTTCCCCTCTCCGGGCATTGAGCGAGTGAACGAGCCCAATATCGCTTTGTAACAACTTCGACATGGAACTAGACCGCCTATCCTTGCCCACGAGCGGCGGTTGCTGGTTGTTGTGCGAAGTTGTCCACACTCCATCGCTATTGTTTGTTTTCAGTCGGCACCTTGTACTCGATGCCCCAGTGTTTCACATAGTCTTCCAGTGGACCGAGTCCCACTTCGGCTCTTCGTTTATTAACATTTGGTTCGTCTTCTATCGGATAAATTTCATATTTCCCGTTTTTCATCTGAATCTGCGAACCATATAATTGCTTTTCCCCTTTTCTCATTCTCACTCGGTCAACCAATAAAGCGAATGAGGATTTGCTTAGTTCTCCTTTATTGGCAGCATCCTGCAATATTGGTAAGTATTCTTCTTGAGTTTTAAGGTCAGCATGTTGGATCACGAGCCAGGCAGTCGAACTTTGATCTCCGACTAATGATTTACCAGGATAACCATTTTCTTTAATGATTTCTTTGATTCTTATGAGGTTTAAGGAATCAACTTCATTTTGTTTGGTCCAAAGTCCTTTCATCTCTTTTGAGTCCGATCCAAATCTTTTCTGAACTGAGTCCATCATCATTCTGTTTTTTTGATCAGATTCATTGATAGCTTCAAGTTCTCGCTTGAGCGGTTTATTCAAATGAGATTCATATTCATCGACCTTCTTTGTAACCTTGTCGACTAATTCGTCCCATTCCTTTGTCTGATGGAGAGAATTCAGATCAGTATCCTTTTTCAGGTGATTGATGTTTAGCCAACCAAGGTCAACAGACTGGTTAAGGTATTCCAAGGCTTTAGTTTTGTTCCCAGCTAAAGCCCATGAGCATGCAGCATTATAGTAGTCATTAGATGTTCCTTTTTGAATCTTAAATGCTCTATCGTAATATTCTCCGGAATTTCCATATTCTTTATTGTCGTAACATTTGTCAGCCATGTTAACTAATTCTTGGTAGTTCTGTTGTTGGCCAATAAGAACGGAAGTGAACGCAGTTGATAAAACTGCGATTAAGATCATACGCTTCATGAGCTTGTATCCTTTCTTGTGTGGGCAATTTCGCACGACGTCCAGGACAAACCGCAGTGCGCCGCCGAACTCCTTCTGTTCACCGACACGAGCCCGCGAGCGGCGTTTTGCAGTTTGATATTTCTAAAAGGTCTCCTGCGAGTCAGGAGAAATGAGTATAATTGATTGCCACACCAATTCATGCTCCACTCACAGACTCACAGGAGGTTCTTATGCTGTATTCAGGTGTTGACCTTCATCGCCGTTCGATCGTCATCTGCACGGTCAACGAAAGCGGCTCTATCGTCGCTCGCAAGACCATGAAAACACAACCCGATTTGGTCACTGCTTACTTCCGCCAATGGCCCGATCAGCACCGCGCAGTTGTCGAATGCACCACCGGCTGGTATTGGTTCTGTGATCTGCTTCGCTCGATCGGCATCTCGGTTGTTTTAGCTCACGCAAAGTACTTGAAAGCCATTTCATACGCCAAAGTCAAAACCGATGCCGTGGATGCTCTCACGTTGGCACAGCTCCTACGCATGGGCTACATTCCCGAAGCGCATCAACTCCCGCCGGAGTATCGTGCCATGCGGGATCTCCTGCGACAACGCATGGTGATGGAGCATAAACGCACCAACATCATTCAGCGGGTCACGAGCATCCTTGCTCAGTTCAACATCACCGACCTTCCGCTCTCGCCATACCAGTCCGGCTTTGCCGACTTTCTCAACCAATGCCCGATCCCGGAAGAATATCGAATGACCCTGATGATGTATCACTTCCAGTGCGTCCAGG
>JBGPAN010000077.1:0-11083 GCA_041480785.1 Bacteroidota bacterium
TGATCAACATCGCCAAATACCTTGTCGTCGTCGTGAATCTTCAGCTCATCAACGACTTGAATGCTTCGACCCGGACGCAGGTGAAGGAAGTTCTGGCGTTTGGGCTTACGTATGCGTTGTTCTATAAGCTCGGGCGAAGACTACATGCCTGCTGTCAGGAGTTTCTTCCTGACAGCAAAAACATCAAGATAGTGTCAGGACCAAAGTCCTGACACCAACGGAAATGACTTGAGGAAAGATTCTGTCGGAGGGACGTGCTCTGTCACGTCCGTCTTGTAGCCGCATTTTTTAGAAAGAAAGCGGCAGAAAGAAACTTGTCCCGAAATTTAACGCCCGTGGGAAAGCATCCAACGCACGAGCCGTAATGTCGCCCCGACAAAGAGGTGAGACATCATCGATCTGACTGCAATCTGGGGCGACATTAAACACACGCTAAGTCCGTCCACCCCGCCTGCCGAAATTTTGGGACCGGCTGAGCTTGTTAAGAAAACATCAGGGCCGAACGAGAAGAACAACCAAGTCATTGCGAGCGTTTTGTGCGAATTCCCGCTTAAGACTAGCGGGACTCCTCGCAATGACTAGGAAGACGGTATTGAACGGCTACTTCGAAGCTCGTGCGAGTGCCTCCTGGAGCTTCTCGAATGTAACGTACCCCTCCGTAAATGCGATGTTCCCGTCCTTACGTACAATCAGAATTCGCGGCAGTTTCACTATCTGATAATCTGATATGATCTCCGAATCCCGGCCGATTAAGACGGTGTACGGAAGCTTGTAGTACTTGGCATCGGCCTCCACTCGGCCCTGCATGTCAGTTGGATTGACCGAGAGGATTACCACTGTGGTGTCTTTGTCAAAGATCTTTTGGAGAGACGGAAACTCCGCCTGGCACTCTCTTCACTTCGACTTCCAGAAATGCACGATGACGATTTTCTTGTTCTGAAATTCCCTCAGGGCGATCTTCTTCCCGCCAACCGCCGGCAGCTCGAAGTCGGGAGCCTTCATTCCAACTTGCAGCCCTTCCTGACCAAATGCTGCAGCGCAAAGCCAAAGAGTCGCAATGAATGGAATCCAGATTCGAATGTGCTGCGGAGGTATGCGCATCGTCCTGAACTGCAAGTCGTGAAAGCTCTGTGTGGTGAAAACATCAAACCTTTGGAAGGATGGGGAGAGACCCTGAAATCCTTCGGAAGGCTATGGTTCTACCTGATGATAGTCATTTTCCGTGTGAGAATCGATCCTCCCCCCAGCAAACGATAGAAGTAGGTTCCTGAGCTGAGGCTCTGCCCATCAAACTGAACCGCATGAACACCAGCCGGCAGCGTCGCATCAAGCAGGACTGCAATTTCCTCGCCAAGGAGATTGTGGACTGTCAGACGGTAGCTGGTCTGCACTGGGACTGCGAATCGAATCACAGTCGTTGGATTGAAGGGATTCGGATAGTTCTGGTAGAGCTCAATCCTGTCAGGCACGGGATCTTTTTCCACTGCACTGGCAATGCCTATGCTCCTGCGGAACACACCTCCATACTGTGTGCCTGCGTAGAGAACCCTGTTCACTGCATCGAAGTCGAGGGATTCGACCATCAGGGTCGTGAGGTTGTCATTCATCGTCGTCCATGTTTTTCCTCCATCGGTCGACGATTCCACGCCAGTATAGGTTCCAACGAAAACATTGTTCTCATTCGCTGGGTCGATCAGCATACAGTTCACGCTCACGTTTATCAGCGGGTGCGACCAACTTGATCCAGCATCAGTTGAGATGTACAGTCCGTAACTCGATCCTGCGTACACTTTGTTTGGATTGCTCTTTCCGCACTCAAGGACTCTTATTAGATCCCACGACTGGGTGAACACGCTTGCGCCAGACTTATTCCACGTCACTCCCCGATCTGTCGTCTTGAAAATCGCGGGGGAGTAGGACCCATCAGACTGCACCAAATATCCCCCGAGGTAGATGACGGCATCGTTGGTTGGGTGAGGGAGAACCGCGTACGCATAGCTCTCTTGGGCTGTAGGTTTGTATTGAGTCCAACTTACCCCGTCGTTTGTGCTCTTGCGGAGCACCATTTGATTTATCTGTGTCGCGCTGTCAGGAAAGCTGCCGATCTCGTACACAGCACCGGCGAGACGGAAATTGTAGCCTCTGATTGTCCTGTCGATTTCGGTCCAACTGGCACCGCCAGTTGTGCTCTTGAAGAGCCCTGTGTTCCCTCAACCGGCCCCTTCCTGGATATAGATCACATTCGGATCTGTGGGACTCACCTCCATATGCATGATACCCTCGCAATACGAGTACTCCGGCATTTTCTCCCAGGTTATCCCCGTCACCGAAGTGGGCGCCCCTTTTCCAAGGGCGTTCGAGGTTCGGTACAGTCCGCTATACATGAACGAGATATACAGTGTCTTTGTGGAGGTTGGTAAACAACGGAGTGTGGGAACATCAGAGGCAACGATCCCACGGTTTGATGAAGACCAGTGCTGACCTCCATCGGTCGAACGGAAAAAGCCGGCCCGTGTCGCAGTGAAGATCGTATTAGACGCGGAAGGATGAATGAGGAGTTCGTTCGTGATCCCCCCGGACAGACCCGTGGTGAGACTTGTCCATGTCATGCCAGCATCTGTGCTGCGGAAGCACAACAAACTATAATTGTAGGCATACATGATTGACGAGTTCTTGGGATCGCACAGGAGTTTTGCCCCGTAGACATTGCCACTACTCCGCACCCAGGTCGATCCTTTGTCGGTACTTCGATACACCCCTGAAGAGGTAACAACAAAAACTTTCCCCGCGTTGTTCATGTCCGCGACAATGTCATACACGTATCCCTGGATAACGGTCCCGGTGATATTTGTCCATGAGGTGCCGTTGTTCGTGGTCCGAAAAATCCGCCCATAAGCGTACTTCTCAGGAGTGTATGTATATCCACCAACGTACATGATGCTCGCGTCTGTAGGATCCGGCTCAACACAAAACGCATAGAATTCTTCCGATGTAATATTGCTGTACTCTCTGATACTCCATGAGTCACCGCTGTCTGTCGATTTCGCAACGTATGTTCTGAAGTTTGACGTCGTGGGGACATAGTTGTAGCAGTATCCGCAAACGGAGAGTTTCTTTGGATCGAGACGGTCAATCACAAACTCACTGACATTGTAGTAATTATCTTGAAGGCCGGGAAATCCTTTTTGAACCCACACAACGCCGCCGTCTGTGCTCTTCCAGACGCCGTAGCTGGCATAGAGTCCACTTTGACTGGCATACATTGTCGCTGGCTGCTGAGGGTCTATGAGCAGATAGGACATATAATTCTGGATCTCTGAGATTTTCTGCCATGTGTCTCCGTTGTTTGTTGACTTGTAGACACCCGCAGGATATCCGTAGGTCACCGCAAAGAGATCGTTGTTCACGGGGTTCTGCGCAATGTCCGACAGATAGCCTCCCTCGGGACCCATGGATTCCCAGGTGAAAGCTTTCAGACTCTGGCCATTGACGACTGCTGGTATGAGCAGAAGAACAAAGACAAACCGACCTGCAATTGCTCTGCAATCAGTCATAGGTTCCTCCTTTCGAGTTGTTTTTTTCCGAAGCCCGGTGGAGTGGAGGTCGATTACCCGGTTATCGTTCGAAGTCGCTGTGCATCTCGGCGCGATTCACCCGGCGTACTGTCCTTCACACAGCAACCAGATGGTCATACCCGATCGCTGTTCCAGCAGCACCTCGACCATCGTCATGCGCCCATTCCCGACTCATCCACAACGAAAGGCTTGCGCACGCCAATCATGATGTTGCTCAGAAGGTACAGAAAAGAAGAGCAGGTGGCAAGCAGATGGCTAGCACCAACGAATGGGTCCATTCGAAACAATATGTGCGGTCGTCACTTTCGGTCTGGACCGCCCTCCTGATGGTGGAGCGAACACAACGTCACCTCAGCAGGGTGAGCTTTCTGCTTTCCACAAAGGTCCCTGCCTCCAGACGATAGACGTAAACCCCGCTCGGCATGTCTGCCGCATTCCACGTCGTCCTGTAATACCCTGCATGCAACTCCTGTGACACTAAGACCGCAACCTTCTCTCCCAGCAGATTGTAGATGCACAACGTCACAAGAGCTTCCTTCGGCACTGCAAACGTGATTGTGGTCGACGGATTGAACGGGTTCGGATAGTTCTGATACAAAGCAAATTCCTCCGGTATTGACCCGTCAAGCCGCTCAACTGCATTCGTCAGGATCGTCCTGAACTGCCGGCTCCCTGAGAATCCACTCGCTCCGCCGGCATTCATCGCCCGAACCTCCCAGAAATATGTCGTCCCATACACGAGCGGCCCGATCGCTTTCGTCGTACCTGTAATTGTCGAGTCATCAACAATGTTCGACGCAAACACCGCAGTCAGCGACACCTGCACGTGATACTTCGTCGCTCCGGACGATGCATTCCAACTCAGCGTTGGATTCAACGACACATTGATCGCATTCGCCTCCGGCGAAACCAAACCGGGCGCCTGCGGAGCTGCTACGATCGTTGTGAAGTTCCTTACCAGCGAATATGCACTCGTCCCTCCAACATTCGTCGCACTCACCCGCCAGTAGTATGTCGAGTTGTTCGATAACGGTCCTATTTGACGCGATGTCACCGTCAATGTCGAATCATCAACCACCAGTGATGTAAATCCTACAGTCGATGAAACCTGGAGCCGATATGATGTCGCACCAACCGATGCTGACCAACTCAGCACAATCGTTGTGGCCTGGTTCACCGCTCCATCCGCCGGGCTTGCCAGTGTCGGCATCTGCGGCGCTGCCATGATCGTCGTGAAGTTCCACGTCGTCGAGTCTTTCAAGCCACCAGGATCGGCAAACACAGCGGTCACGCTGTGTAAAGAGCCATGCGGACCGGAGAAGGTTTTCGTGAATGTTGAATCGCTTCCGGTTTTCTCTGTTGTGCCGTCGACCTTCCATGTGTATGTGAGGGCATCGCCGTCAGGGTCACTCGCGCTCACGCGAAACGTGGTTGGTGTATTGACGGTGACTGTCAACAGAGTGCCGGGCGTACGGCCAGCAAGAATTGGCTTCCTGTTGGCAGGCTTGCCTTCCAGGAACAGCCGGAAGACACCAGCGCCGGCTGTACCGGCATAGAGGACCTTATTCGTTGTGTCATACGCTATGCACTGAACTCGCAGATTCGTCAACCCATTGTTAATTTGCTGCCACGTGGTGCCGCCATCAGTGGTCATCCATGCGCCTGACCCAGATCCAAGGTAATATTTGTCTGCAACAGCCTGATCAGGCACAATGCAAGAGGATTCTATTTTCTGTTTTGGTGCTATCCAACTTCCGCCACCGTCCTGGCTAACGTAGACTCCATTCGGGGTGCAAGCCAGGATCTTACTGGAATTTCCGGGATCCACTGTGATCGCGTAGATACAATTCCCGTCTGAATTGAATGTGCTGGCCGCCATCTCTCCCCAGTTTAGTCCGCCGTCGGTCGATCGAAATAGTCTTCCGCATGATGCATAATAACCACCCCCAGTTTGTAGGATCAAGTACACGCCTCCAGCAAAGACGGTCTTCCTATTCTTCAGGTCAACAGCGAGTGCCTTGATTTTACCGTCCCCGAACACGGATCGATTCCACGTTATCCCAGCATCCATGCTGGTGGAAATCGCCATCTTGATATTAGGCGGATCACCATAACTTCCCGCCTCACAGAGTGGATCCGCTGTAACTGCAAAGACTTCTCTTAATGTCTGATCAAGTTTGGTCCAAGTGGCTCCGCCACTTGTGCTCACATAGAGCCCGCCAGCCGTTCACTGACCCCCTTCACCGGCATAGAGCTTATCCGGACTGTTTGGCGGGTTAGCGAACGCGCATATGTACTTGCAGGTATAGAACTTCTTCAACGGTTGCCACTGAACTGTCGTACCCACAGCACCATTTGTCTTGTAGACATTGTTGTATTCGAAAGCCGCGTAGAGAGTCCTCGGAGACAGTGTAGGTATGCACAATGCTGAGATATGGGCTGCAGAGATTCCATTGCTGCATTCCTGCCACGATGTCCCACCATCGAGACTTCGTATCACGCCGGCACTATTCGCGTAGAATATGCTTGGAGATGAACCCTGTTCAACGATCATCCCTCCAAATCCGTTGCTCAGATCACCTGTCAGGTTCGTCCAACTCTTGCCATCATCGGTACTCTTGTATGCTCCAACATCTGAAGCTGCATACACAATCGAAGGCGTTCCTTTGTCAACGACTATCTTGTAAACACTTCCAAAGACCCCAAACGAATAGGCCCAAGTGTTGCCACCATCTAAGCTCGTGTATACTCCCCCGTTTCCACCTAAGTAGATTCGTCGCGCATTCGTAGGATGCAAAGCTATGACATTCACGCCGCCATTTGGTACCGGCGGCAGATCGACGAACGTCCCTCCGCCGTCGGTACTCTTGAAAATTCTCATCACATAGTAGCCGTTGTAAATAGCACCACCTCCAGCGTAGATGATTTGTGGATTAGCAGGATCTATGGAAACCCACTTAATCTGGCCGCCAGTGTCTGCCAAGAGGAGGGTTCTGCTCCAGCTCGATCCGCCATCGGTGCTCTTGTAGTAGGCTCCTCTCCACTGGGAGTTGGAGTTGACACTGTCTTGAGCGCCAGCGTGGAGAACAGAGGGATTGGCTGGATCGATTACAACCGTCCAGAACACCGCGTTTGCGGGAAGAGTTGTCGATGTCCAAGTCTGCCCGTCATTGAGGCTCTTGTAGAGAGTGTACGTGGTATGTGCATATACAGCTGAAGGCTTTGTTCGGTCAAAGAGAAAGTTGAAGATGGCTTGGCTTGTTGACAAGACGTTCGACCAGCTTTGTCCGTGGTCGGATGATCTGTAGATCCTACAGGGCAACTCTTGTGTTGCCGCATAAAGAATGTTGTTGTTTGCGGGATCCTGAGCTATGGTGAGTATCGGTCCTCCGTCAGGGCCAATAAGCTCCCACGCGTTGCTCTGGCAGATGACTAGCGCAGGCGCCAAGCAGAGGCCTACCACCAATGAGCAAATCAATCTCAACTCGATACGCTTTTCCATATGAACCTCCTAAAATTGTATTCCGACCGCAGCATCACTTCAGCAGAGTGAGCTTTTTGCTTTCAACAAACTCTCCCGCCTCCAGTCGATAGATATAGACTCCGCTCGGCATACTTGCCGCATTCCAAGTGACTTGGTAAGTGCCGGCTTCCTTCTCTCCATTCATAAGCGACGCAACTTCCTGACCAAGTGTGTTAAAGACCCTGAGCGACACGCGGGCTGGCTTTGGTAGCGAGTAGCTGATGGTCGTGCTTGGGTTGAATGGATTCGGGTAGTTCTGAAAGAGGGCAAATTGGGTTGGCGCAACAGATGTGAGTTCATCGAGTTGCACCGCATAGACACCGTCCCGGTGATATCGCAGGGTGCCGTTTTCCGAGCTGCGCGTCAGCACGTCCGTTGTGGTGAAAGCTCTGAGAGATCGCTCTGTGTGTGTCGCAACAGAGTATAGCATCAACGACAGCGCTTCTGACTCGCCAGCCCCGTCTTTCACATCCGTCATCGGATTGCCTCCCCACACTGTCACCACTGCGCTTCCTCCCTCCACAACCCCGCTTCCCACGAGCATCCCGGAGGCCGTCCACACTCCCACTTCATCTCCATTGGCAATTGCGCGCCCTTCGATCAACACAGTTGCGTCTGATCCTGTCGCGCTTATCATGCTCTGATAGTGCCTGGGCTCCAGCGTGACATTTGTGGCGAGAACCTGCATCTTCGTCAATTGGCCCGGCGGTGCAGCCGCGGGATTCGCCGGATACGTGAATGTCGCATTGTTGGTCACATACATCTGGTATCCTTGCCCCGGTCTCATGTTCCCAATCGAATTGATCCCAAAGGCCGGCCAGTACACCTGACCCGCTGCATTCTTGGCAATCACGAGATTACTGCCCAGCGATGTGAGGGCGGAATCAGCTCTCATTGGACAATTTTTGACGTACGCCGCAATGTTCCACCCTTGCGTCAATACCACCGGCGTCTGCTGTGGATTGATCTCCAAGCCACTGATGGTCAGCGTATCCTGCCCTTGCATGTAGAGCTGATACCCTTGACGGTAGTTCCATCTGCCGATCCCGTTGATGCCAAACGCGGGCCAATACACCTGACCGGCTGCGTTCTTTACTATCACCAGCCGAGGACGGACTTTGACAAAGAGAGTATCAAGCGTTGAGTCCGACGGTGCCACGTAGCTGGAGATGATGTTCCATCCTTGCTGAAGGATGATGCCGTGCGACGTGGTCCCGGCAATTGTCGTGAAGCTCCACGTTGTCGAGTCACGAAGTCCGCCGGGATCTGCAAACACGGCAGTGACGTTCTGTAGAGTGCCGGCCGGACTAGAGAAGGTTCTCGTGAATGTTGAATCACTTCCGGTTTTCTCCGTCGTTCCGTTAACCTTCCAGGTGTATGTGATGGCATCGCCGTCAGGGTCACTCGCGCTCACGCGAAACGTAGTTGATGTATTGACGGTGACCGTTAACAGAGTGCCGGGCGTACGGCCGGCAAAAATTGGCTTCCTGTTGGCGGGCTTGCCTTCCAGAAAGAGCCGCAAAACACCAGCACCGGCCGTACCGGCATACAGGACTTTGTTCGTTGTGTCATACGCTATGCACTGAACCACCGGATTTGTAACGCCGTTGTTGATTTGCTGCCACGTGCTGCCGCCGTTTATGCTTACCCAGACGCCAGCAGAACCAGGACCATGTGGGGATCCGATAGAGCCAAGGTAGAATTTGCCGGCAACAGCTCCATCTGGCACAATGGAAGAGCATAGAATCGTGTCTTGCGTTGGTACAATCCATGTGACACCACCGTCCTGGCTTGTGTAAACTCCTTTCCAGGTGCAGGCCAAGACCTTTCCCGAATTCCGTGGATCCACAGCAATTCCATAGATGCAGTTTCCCTCAGAATTGAATATACTCGCGCCGATCTCTCCCCAGGTTATTCCACCATCAGTCGATTTAAAAAGTCTGCCGTGCGCGCCACCGATGTTATTTATGAGGTACGTACCCCCCGCGTAGAGAATTTTCTTGTTCACCGCGTCAACAGCGAGTGCCTTGATTTGACCGTCCCCGAACACGGATCGATTCCACGTTGTCCCACCATCGGTGCTGGTAGAAATCGCCATTCTGATATCGCCGTAATCACCAAAACTTCCTGCTTCACAAAGTGGATCAACTGTAACCGCAATAACTTCTCTCAATGTTTGATCGAGTTTTGTCCAAGTGGCTCCGCCACTTGTGCTCATATAGAGCCCGCCATTCGTTCACTGCCCCCCTTCGCCAGCGTAGATCTTGTCCGGGCTGCCTGGTGGACTAGCGATTGCGCAGATGTACTTACAGGTATAAAACCTCTTCAGTTGTTGCCAATTGACGCTGGCGTTTGTAGCACCTGTCGTCTTGTACACCGTACTGTACTCGAAGGCGGCATAGAGAGTTGCGGGTGTTGTGGCAGGAATACATAGTGCGCGAATGTGGGCAGCGGAGATTCCAGTATTGCAAGCTTCCCAGAGTGAACCTCCATCTAGACTTCGCAGCACACCGGCAGCATTCGCATAAAAGACGCAAGGGGTTGAACCTGACTCGACAACCATCCCCCCAAATCCGTTATTCATATCACCTGTCAGGTTCGACCAACTTGTGCCTCCATTAGTGCTTCTATACAGCCCGACATCTGAACCTGCATAGACGATGTCAGGGGTTTCTTTGTTAATCGCAATCTTGCCCACGATGCCATAGACACCGAAAGCATGTGCCCAGGTGCTGGCTCCATCTAGACTTACAAATACACCGGCATTTCCGGCCAGGTATATTTTCCCAGCTATCGTGGGATGCAGGACAATGACGCCTATACCCCCGGACAATTGTTCTGACGGCTTCTCGACAAACGTCGCTCCGCCATCGGTACTCTTGAATATCTTGGGGACATAATAACCATTTTTGATGATACTGCCCTCAGCGTAGATTGTTCGGGGGTTTGCAGGATCTATTGCGATCGCTCGAGCTTCTCCTGTATCGGAAGCAAATACTGTTCGGCTCCAGCTCGTCCCACCGTTTGTGCTCTTGAAGTAGGCTGGAACCCAATAAGGCAGAGTCTGTGCGCCGACTGCGTGAAAGATCAAAGGATCGGTCGGATCCATGGCAATTTTCCAAAACACGGTGTTTGGCAGTAGGGATGTTGATGTCCAGGATTGCCCTCCATTCAGGCTGTTGTAGAGAGTATACGTAGAATATGCACGCAGGACTGAAGGGTTAGTCTGGTCAAAGAGAAAGTCGAGGATGTACTCGCTAGTTGACGACGCATTGGACCAACTTTGCCCGTGGTCGGATGACCGATAGACCCTGCACGGCAATTCGCTTGTTGCGGCATAAAGGATATTGGTGTTCGATGGATCCTGGGCGATGGCAGCAATTCCTCCTCCGTCAGGACCGATCGGCTCCCATGCGTTGCTTTGACAGACGACGAGCGCTGGTGCGAAGAAGATCATTACTCCCAGGAAGCAGGCTAACCTCATCTTAGTTTGCGTGTGCATATGGACCTCCCTTAGGGAATGGAGAGAATTTGAAGAATCTGCAACCGTGGTTACAGAGACGATACTATGGAAACAACTTCATCATCTTGTCGAAACAATATGCGTGTTTGTGACTTTCTGTTTGTGGAGTGAGCGCGACATCACCTCAGGAGAATGAGCTTTTTGCTTTCTACAAACTCTCCTGCCTCCAGTCGATAGATGTAGACTCCGCTTGGCTTGTCCACTGCACTCCACGTCGTCCTGTAATACCCTGCCTGCAACTCCTGTGTCACCAACACCGCAACCTTCTCTCCCAGCAGATTGTAGATGCACAACGTCACAAGAGCTTCCTTCGGCAGTGCAAACGTGATTGTGGTCGACGGATTGAACGGGTTCGGATAGTTCTGATACAATGAGAAACCCAGAGGCTTGGCGGACACTTCGTCCGCAACGTGAACAGTGGTCGAGCCCACCACCGAGCTCAACACATAGATGCCGTTTGAA
>JBGPAN010000078.1:0-11082 GCA_041480785.1 Bacteroidota bacterium
ATCCCTTCAACGGAGTAACGAACGAGATGTGCCGTGTGTATGTTGCACGCGGTCTCAAAAACGTCGGTACGAAACCAGATCCCACAGAGGAATTCGAGCATTTCAAGTTGACCCCCGGTGAGGTTGAGCAACGAATCTTGTCGGGAGAGATTTGGGACGGGATGTCGATCGCAGCGTGGTTCATCGGCCGTCCTAAGATTCTCTGACCTCAAAAGTCTCTTCCAAAAGTCATTCTGAGGTCCGATGTTTTCGATCGGACCGAAGAATCTGACTCAAATTGTAGATTCTTCACTCCGCTTCGCTCCGTTCAGAATGACGTTCGCTTCTTTTTGGATACTCTCTTTGTTTTAGTAACCTCACGCCAGAAGGATTACATCATGATCCACCGGATCAAATTCTCGCTCTCTCTCCTCGTCCTATTTGTTGCCATCTCATCCGGACAAGTGAAAACGGGGGCAGACATGTTGTTTGAGAAGTACTTCCACCTCATCCAGGGGAAGAATGTCGGGCTCGTTACGAATCACTCAGCACTCCTTTCCAATGGCAAGCACCTCGCTGAAGCTCTCCACGAAGACACGCGCACGAAGCTCGTTGTTTTGTTCGGCCCGGAGCACGGAGTGCGTGGCGATGCACCGGCCGGAGCAAGGATCCAGGATGGCGTCGACAAGAATACGGGCGTTCCTGTCCATTCGCTCTACGGGGCGATCAACAAGCCGACGAAGGAAATGCTCAAAGGAGTCGATGTTTTGATATTTGACCTGCAGGATGTCGGTGTACGTTTCTACACCTACATCAGCACGCTGTCATATGCCATGGAGGCTGCTGCTGAGAACAACATCCCGTACGTCGTTCTTGACAGGCCGAATCCGATCCGCGGGACGTGGGTTGAAGGCTTCAACAGGGAAGATACTCTTCGGTCGTTTGTCGGGCTGCATCCGATTGTTATTGCGCACGGAATGACCATCGGCGAACTTGCGACGATGTACAACAACGAAGGATGGTTGAAGAACGGCATCAAGGCGAACCTGACCGTGGTGAAAATGGAAGGATGGAAGCGGTCGATGTGGTACGATCAAACCGGCCTGAAGATATGGGCCAAACCCTCTCCGAACCTGCCGACATTGGAAAGTTGCATCGTCTATCCGGGCACCTGCTTCTTCGAGGGAGTCAATATTTCCGAGGGACGAGGTACTGATAAGCCCTTTGAAAAAATCGGAGCTCCATATATCGACGGCGCAAAATGGGCAAAGGCGCTCAACGACTACATGCTCAAAGGCGTCACCTTTGAACCGATAGAGTTCACAACCCGAAGTATTGAAAATGCCGTTCAGCATCCAAAATACGAGGGCCAGAAGTCAAGCGGCGTGTTTATGAAGGTCACCGATCGCGATTCTTACGAGCCAGTCAAGGCTGCGGTCTACATGCTCGCGGCTGCGAAGAAACTGTTCCCCGACAGCCTGAAGTGGCGCGAGCGCTCCATTGACAGACTTTCCGGGACACCGAATTTCCGCAAGGCCATTGATGCGCAGATGGCACCCGACAAAATTGTGGAGATGTGGAACGAGAGCTTGGAGAAGTTCAAAGCCATTAGAGCGAAACACCTGCTCTATCCGCAATAAGATGGACCCCATATCGTGTCGCGCGGGGGAATCTACCCCCCCGTCCCGCTCTTCGGGCGGTCCGAACTCTGCTATGTTTATGTTATAGGAGGGGACAAAACGCCGGTGAATCTTGACGGCATGTATCGTCGCTCTAGTTTCTGTCCCCCTTCAGAAGGGGGACGCGGTCTGTTTCTGAAGACCGCAGGGGGTTGCCTTTCCTCGCAGATTCAAAAACAGGAGAACACACACTGCTTGTCATCCCAGCAAAGGGGACTGACAAAGCTGAGCGCAAGACGTCCCCTCTCGTGCGTTGGTTCGTGGGTTGAGAGAGGGTCGTCAGACTCCGGCAGAGTCTGACGGACTCTGACGAGGAGCCGAGGGGTGTGTCACCCCGGAACTCTCTCATCGAACTTGCGAAATCGTGGAGAGGTTCAAACAATAAGGGGGAAGTATCTGCTCTATCCGCTGTGAGATGGATCCAGAAGGGAGGACGTGATGTGTTCACGCCGGGAATTTCTGAGAACAGCTTTGCTGGCAGGGAGCGCGGTCGTGCTCAATTTCCGCGATCTCGTCAGCAGACCGCGCAGAGCGACTTTTTTTGGACTTCATGACTTTGTAGAGACCCATCCAGACGCTGTGTTCGTGTTGCGCACTGGAGTCGACTTAAAGACTAACACGGGTGCGCTCAAGGATGTCGGTCATCAGCTTGGTCGGTCGCTCTTTGTTTCAAAGTCGGATGGTGCGAGCGGATTCCCAGTCTCGGCGAATGTCGTCCTGAAGCCGAACATCACGTCGTGGCGTTGGGACAAAACCCCCATCGAGCAAACGATGGGAATTCAGACGGATCCGTATTTTGTCGAAGGCGTTGTTAATAGTCTCTTCGATGTCAGCGTTTTGGCGCAGAATACCTACATACGTGAGGCGAATTATTTGGCGACTGCGGTAGATGGCACATGGTACAGAGACCTCGCAACACGCACCGGCCTGAATCTGAAGGATTTCCCTTCGGTTGCCCAGATGGCATCACAGGACATTCAATGGACGGATGTCCCCAACGGAGCCTGGTTCAGCAAGATCCCCCATCTCTGGCCCGTGAATTCTCCGACTTCATGTCTCATCAACATAGCAAAGTTCAAGTCCCATAGCATGGGGATGACGCTCTGCTCCAAGAATCTCCAGGGGACGAATGCCACACCGTACGTGAGTCACTGCACTGCGTGGGGAACAGCGATGAGCGGCGTCGACACCAAACACGTTGTCCCAAATGCGTTCACGACCATCAAGGCCAACTATGACCGGCACACGGCTGCCAAGATCCCTCGCTGGGACCTGCCTGGTTCCGGGTCGGGTGGAATCTGGATGGAGACGCATGCCAGCCGTTGTCTGGACAATAACTCTGTGTTGCATCCCGCTATCAACATGATCGAAGTGGTCTATGGCCGAGAGGGTCCGTTCGTCACGGGTCCCGACGCAGACGGGAATGCGACGGGCTATGGAAGGGACATGATGACCAACATCGTGATATTCGGCAAGAACTCATTTCACGTTGACATAATCGGGACGCATCTAGCCGGACACGAACCCGGGAACTTTGGACTTTTTCATCTGGCACTCGAACGTGGTCTGTCGAAGTATCTCAATCCCCGCGACATTTCTTTGTATGAATGGAAGCTTGACGGGTCTGCATCCACCGCCCGTCTGGAGAACTTTCCCCAGACTCCTATTCGCACCCTCTATCTCCGGAAGGCAGGAGAACCGGCCTATCACATGGTCAACGAGCCGTACACCTATGGAGGGACAACTGCTGTCGTCGAACAGAAACATCAAGCGCCGGATATGTTTGCGATTCATCAGAACTTTCCCAACCCATTTAATCCATCTACATCGATTCAGTATTACATACCGGAATCTGGAAACGTTCGACTTGAGATATTCGATATCCGTGGTCAGATAGTCGACGTCCTTGTCGATGGTTTCCTGGCGGCTGGTGATCATGTGCGAGTATGGAACTCCGAACAAAGGCCGTCAGGGACATACTTCTATCGGCTTCTGTACAAAGGAAGCAGTCTGACAAAATCGATGATATTGTTGAAATGAGGAGGTCCGGCTGAGGGAATGGATCACGTGCCACTGAGCTTCTCTATCGAGCGGCCAGACTCAGAAATCGCCCGAGCTCTTATCGACGAGCTCGACGCCGATCTCCTGACCCGCTATCCCGGCGAGTGGATTCATGGCCTTCATCCGGAAGATTTTGTCGATCCCACCTTTATCTTCATCGTAGCGCGATTTGATGGTGAGCCTGTCGCTTGCGGTGCGCTTCGCAGGTTGGAGAGCGATGTCGCTGAGGTGAAGCGGATGTTTGTGAAGCAGACGTTTCGCGGAAGGGGATTGTCGCGCCAGCTGCTCAGTTTCCTCGAATCTACGGCGCGGACCAGCGGGTATCGAATACTGAAGCTCGAGACGGGCACAAAACAACCTGAAGCGGTCGGTCTCTATGAATCAGCGGGCTACAAACAGATTCCTTGTTTCGGCGAATATGTCGGGAATCCCTTCAGCATTTGTTTTGAAAAACAACTTTTGCCAGTTCAGAGATTCGTTTGAAAGTCGGAACTGACCATGCCGGACGAAGCACACACCCCTAAATCCCCTCTCTCTTGCACACAAGCCATCCCACAGAGGGGACTGAAAAATCCGAGCGCAAAGCATCCCCTCTCGTGTGCAAGGTCGAGGGTTGCGAGAGGGGAACTGAGGGGTGTGTTACCCCCGAAATGTTCCGCTCTTTGAATCCCGCTTGTAGGCGGAATCCAGAAGCGGGACTTTTGTTCGGGGTCTACTCGATGCTCAGTCCAGGGAGAGTTGACAGAGATGAGGTGTCACTTGCTTTTAGCACCGAACTGCACTAGTTTTGTGGAGTTATTTGCTCCTACCAACGCACAGATGCTGTTTTCGCTGTACCTTCTGTCTCCCTGCTGAGAGGAGGTTGTCATGATTGGCACGACTATCTCCCACTACAAGATCCTCGAAAAGCTTGGCGAAGGCGGCATGGGCGTAGTGTATAAGGCTGAAGACACTAAGCTCAAACGCACCGTCGCGTTAAAATTTCTCCCTCCTGAACTCACCCGTGACCCGGAAGCCAAAGAGCGCTTCATCCACGAAGCGCAAGCCGCATCCGCCCTCGACCACAATAATATCTGCACCATCTACGAGGTTGCTGAGATCGACGATGGGCAGCTGTTCATCGCGATGGCGTGCTATGAGGGCGAAACTCTGAAATCGCGAATTGCGCAAGGGCAATTGCGAATTGAAGAGGCACTCGATTTCGTAGGTCAGATTGCTCAAGGGCTCGTCCGCGCACACGAGGTGGGGATTGTTCACCGCGATATCAAGCCTGCCAATATCATCGTTACAACGCGCGGTGAAGTGAAGATTGTCGACTTCGGTCTGGCAAAGCTATCAGGCCGAACGCTTCTGACAAAGTCAGGCACAACGCTCGGCACAGCGGCTTACATGTCTCCTGAGCAGGCGAGAGGGGAGCAGGTAGACCAACGAACTGATATCTGGTCGCTTGGAGTTGTTCTCTACGAGATGCTTACAGGCAAACGTCCCTTCGAGAGCGAGTACGAGCAGGCCCTTGTTTACTCGATACTGAACTAGGATCCGAGGTCGATGCGAGACCTTCGACCTGAAGTGCCCGAGGCGATTGAGAAGATTTGTCGGCGGGCGATGGCGAAGAGACTGGAGGATCGATACCAAACTGCTGGGGAACTCATTGCTGACATCGAATCGTACAAAGCAGGAAGGCAACTTTCACAGCAAACAAGAAAGGTTCTGACCAAAAAACGCAAACTGGCCTATGCAGGGCTCGCGGCGCTCGTCGTTGTAATCGCTATCGTTGGCATCTTCTATTCTAGGGGGAGCAGTGAGGTTTTCGATCAGGTGGCGGTTCTCCCATTTCGCAATTTCTCCGGCGAAGAGAAACAAGAATGGCTGGCCGATGCGATGACAGAAGAGGTCATCGCAAGGCTTCAGGAGGTTGCTGCCCTCCGTGTTCCCTCGAGCAGAGGGGTCATGAAATACAAAGACAGCCACGAGAGCTATAGCGAGCTGGCCACAACTATGCATGCGAAGGTGCTTATCGATGCTTCTGTTGTTGTGCAAGCTGGTGGGCACATCCGTGTTATGGCTAAATTGATTGAGCCCTCCACTGACCGCGCGCTCTGGTCTGACACCTTCGACGGCACCAGGGAAAACATCCTCGATCTTCAGGGTAGGATCGCCCAGGCTGTGGTCAGAGAGGTTCGTGTGAAAGTGTCTCAGAAAGAACTGGGTCGACTTGGTCGCTCCCGGAAAGTCGATCCGCAAGCATACGAACTATGTTTACGATCACATCAAGAATCCTTACGACTTTTCTCGGCCCCTTCAAAGAGTCGATGGGACAGTCTGATGGCGAATCTACAGAAGGCTATCGACATGGAACCCGACAACGCGTTTTATTATGCGACAGTCGTCATGAATTATGAGGTAGGAATTGACAATGGATTAGTGTCGTCAGCTCAAGTGCTCCCGAAGATACGGATGGCGGCGGAAACAGCGATGAAGCTTGACCCCGATTTGGCGGAAAGCCATCTTGCTGCAGCAAATGTTGAGTGCTATCAGTGCAACTTAGAAGCTGCCCTGTCGCACATCGCACGAGCTTTGGAACTCGCCCCAGGAAACTTCCTCGCACATCTCTTCCGGGGAAATGTGCTGACGTTTATGGGTAGGTTCGACGAGGCCCTTGAGACGCTTCGGGGTTTGCGACAACTAGATCCCGTGCAGTTCAAAGATATCGGATGGGTACTCGGCCAAGACTATTTCCTCATGCGTCGTTATGACGATGCAGTCTCATTCCTCCGGGACTGGCTGGCGGAGAATCCTCTTGCGGAAGGAGGGCGCCAGATGCTCGCCTGGGCACTTTCGATGAAGGGCATGCATGCGCACGCCCTGGCTCAGTGCGACAGCATGCACCAACTCGGACCCGTGACACAGCCACTTGTGTTGGCGAACGCGGGAAATCGCACCCTGGCAATTAAGGCCTACGACCGAGTGAGTTCGGCACTGACCCCTTCTGACAAGGCTCGGTTCTATGCCCTCATCAAGGAAAAAGATACTGCGTTTCAATGGCTCGATCAAGCGTATCGAGAACCTGACGCAGTATTCCTGTCAGTCCGCGTCGATCCGTTCTTAGACAATCTGCGAGACGATCCACGCTTCAAAGACTTACTGAAAAAGATGAATTTGCTTGATTGAGCGAACGGTAACTCGAGATCAGGATGAGATTCATGTGATCGGAAGAACCGAAAAAGAAAGAAAACGCCTGTGGTTGAAGGAATATGATTATTCCCAGCCCGGAGCGTATTTCGTGACGATTTGCACGAAGGATCGCGTGTGTCGGTTTGGTAAAATCGTGGACGGCGAAATGCGCGCGAACGGTTTGGCAGCCGTTGTTCAATCATGTTGGAATGATTTGCCGAATCATTTCCCCAATGTCCAATTGGATGAATTTGTGATAATGCCCAATCATGTGCATGGGGTCATCATTCTGTTGGACGATATGGTAGGGGCGGATTCCGGATTACACAATATTGGTTGTTCCACGGTAGGGTCGAGGCATGCCTCGACCCTACATGGGCCGCGCAACGCGTTGGGGAATGTGGTTGGTTCATTCAAATCCGCCCTTACAAAACGCATCAATGAAATGAATGGCACCGGCGGCGCACCTTTCTGGCAACGCGGATATTATGACCACATTATCCGTGACGACCGATCGCTGGTACGAATCCGTGAATACATTGCCCACAACCCACAACGATGGGGCATAGACAAAGAGAATTCCGAGTACGAAGGGAATGGCGAGCTCGAGGGCCGGATGGCTTCAACAGGCACAAATCATTTTCAGGATGCGACACGATGATAGGACAAACTATCTCACATTACAAGATAATTGAGAAGATCGGAGGAGGTGGCATGGGCGTTGTCTACAAAGCCCAGGACACCAAGCTCAAGCGCACCGTTGCTCTGAAATTTCTCCCTCCTGAACTCACCCGCGATGCTGAAGCCAAAGAACGCTTCATTCATGAAGCACAGGCAGCTTCAGCCCTCGATGATCCAAATATTTGTGACATCCACGACATCGGCGAAACGCATGATGGCCAGATATTCATCGTAATGGCCTGCTATGAGGGCGAAACGCTCAAGAAAACAATCGAGCAGGGCCCTCTGCCGATTGACAAGGCCGTCAACATCACCTCCCAGGTTGCACAAGGATTACAAAAGGCCCACGAAAAAGGGATCGTTCACCGGGATATCAAACCAGCCAACATCCTGATCACGACAGATGAAGTGGCCAAGATCCTCGACTTCGGTCTCGCAAAACTCGCCGGACGAACAATGTTGACGAAGTCCGGCACAACCGTCGGAACGGCTGCTTACATGTCCCCTGAGCAAGGCAGAGGTGAGCAGGTTGACCATCGTTCCGACATCTGGTCACTGGGAGTTGTTCTCTATGAGATGCTGACATCCAGGCGTCCATTTGCAAGCGACTATGAGCAGGCTCTGGTGTATTCGATACTCAATGAAGATCCGAAGCCGATCCGAGACCTTCGGCCTGAAGTACCCGACGTGCTGGAGAAGATTTGTCGGCGTGCGATGGCGAAGAATGCTGATGACAGGTATCAAAGCTCAACAGAGCTGATTGCTGACCTCGAGGCATACAACTCTGGAAGTGAAATCTCGAAGCAAACCAGAAGGGTCTCCACCACAACACGAAAGCGCATCTATGCGATCGTTGGAGCTGCCATCACCGTTATCGCAGCCCTGCTTATGTTGACAAGCTCAGATAAGAGTGAGGTTATCGATACCGTGGCAGTGCTCCCATTGGCCAACGTCTCACACGATCCCAACCTCGAGTGGATGTGCGACGGTCTGACGAATGAAATCATCGGCGATCTCTGTCGGACTCCCGGATTTTCAAAAGTGACTGCTTTCAGTTCGGTCATGGAATTCAAGAACAAGGAGGTGACTCCTGCTGAGGTACGAAAGAAACTCGGTGTTGTGGCCGTACTTGTCAGTCGTCTTTACCAGCATGGGGACGAGGTCAGTGTCACCACTGAGCTCTTGGACGCAAAAGAGCAGACTCGGCTTTGGGGAGCCGAGTATTCGCACAAAGCTTCTGAGATTCGCTTGCTTCCGGTTGAAATCGTGTCTGCAGTGACGAAGGCTCTGAATCTTGCTGGAAGAGACACCGCGAGAAGCCCTGTCATCCAGCTCCCTACAAAGAACCCTGATGCATATCGTCTCTTTCTCCAGGGGCAAATGTCTTACCACAAAATCACCGGGGAAGGCCTGCGCAGGTCGATTGCCCTTTATCGCAGTGCTCTTGAATTGGATCCGAACATGGGATCGGCATATGCCGGTATTGCTGTTGCCTACTGCATGCTCGGAGACGAGGACTATGCTCCATGGGCTCAAGTTGCAGACTCTGCGAGGGTTGCTGCAATGAAAGCGCTCTCGCTCAACAAAAACCTGGCAGATGCTCACTTTGCCCTTGGGCTGATCAGGTATAACGACTACGAACGATCTGCGGCAGGGGAAGAGTTTAAGTTGGCCCTTCGGCTCAACCCGCTCTACGCCGATTGCATCCATTGGTACGCCCACCTTCTTTCGGAGGATGGGCGACAGGAGGATGGGATACGCCTGATGAAACAGTCGGTTGGGCTTGAACCTCTTTCGGCCCACTTTCAGTTTTGTCTGGGTTGGGTATTCACGACTGCGCGGCATTATGATGAAGCAATACGTGAGGAACAAATGGCTCTTGATCTCGACTCCACGTTTATCTATGCCTACAATGTCATGTCAATAGATTATATGCTAAAGGGCCAATACAACAAAGCCGTCGATGCCATGCATGGACGTGAACGGAGCGATGAGCCCGCGATCGAACCGATCTTGCTTGGACACATCTACGCGTTAATGGGGAGAAAAGACGACGCACGAAAGTGTATCAGGCAGCTCTACCCATTGGTCGGAAGGGGATGGTCGGATCTAGGAGATATCGCTTCGATTTATGCTCTTCTGGGTGAGAGGGACTCAGCGTTTGCGTTGTTTGATAAGGCCTACCGAGATCATGCCAGTAGTATGTACTACTTCAAGGTCAATCCATATCTTGATTCTCTTCGCAGTGACAGGAGGTACACGGAACTCCTGCGGAAGGCCGGGTATTCAGAATAGCATTGGAAGGTGTGGTTTCGACCATCTGACAACGAGAGCGGACTTGGTTTCCTTTCTGGTTCACAAGCACACTTAAAGTCTTCATCGACATCGGCCGATGTAAGATTTTGGTAGGATTTCTGCTTTGGTACACAAAAAATCCCCTCTAACAAAGGGGATTTTCTTTTTTCGTCGTCTGCCCTGAATCTAGACCATCAGTTCTACGGTTATGGCGCATAACCACAACCATGTGACCCCGAAATGACCCTGAGCGCAGCGAGCGTTTTTCGAGCGAAGACGAAGGGTGTCCGGGGTCTCTGAACGAGGTCCTGACCAGAAGAATGTCAGGACGACATCGCATGCAGTCACACCTTCGCCAGCGCCTGCTTCAAATCGTCGATGATGTCTTCGACGTCCTCGATTCCCACCGATATCCTCACGAGTCCATCGGTGACGCCTATGCGCTGCCGATCCTCCGGAGGGAGGGAGGCATGCGTCATCGTGGCCGGATGCGAAATCAAAGTCTCAACACCGCCCAGGCTCTCAGCCAGTGCGCAGAGGCGGACGGATTTCAGTAACCTCTTCGCATTCTCGAAACTCCCCAGGTCGAACGAGATCATCCCGCCAAATCCCCTCATTTGCTTCTGCGCGAGATAGTGCTGTGGATGTGAAACGAGGCCCGGGTAGTTCACTTTCCTGACCTTCCGGTTGACGTTCAGGAACGCAGCGACTTCGATCGCATTCGAGTCGTGGCGCGCCATCCGAAGGGCGAGCGTCTTGATTCCCCGCAAGCACATCCAAGCTTCGAACGGACTCAGAATTCCACCCACGGACTTCTGAATGAAGCGCAACTGCTCCGTCAGTTTGGGATCATTGAGGACAACCAGTCCGCCGAGCATGTCACTGTGTCCATTGAGGTATTTCGTCGCGCTGTGAACAACGATGTCGATTCCAAAGTCGAGAGGATTCTGCAAATAGGGAGTGGCAAACGTATTGTCTACAACGGAGATGAGTTTCCGCGCTTTGCAGAGTTTTGCCACGGCACGCAAATCGGTGATTTCCATCGTGGGATTCGTCGGTGTTTCGACGAAGACCATCCTGGTGTTTGGTTTCAACGCTTCTTTGAGAACATGAATGTCGGTCGTGTCAACGAAATCGAAATGGAAGCCAAAATTCTCCAGAACAAATTTCGCTACGCGATAGGTGCCTCCGTAAACGTTCTGTGAAATGACAG
>JBGPAN010000079.1:0-10964 GCA_041480785.1 Bacteroidota bacterium
ATACTGAACCACTGTGCTTGGGTTGAAAGGATTCGGGTAGTTTTGGTCAAGCGTGAGTTGAACCGGCACAAGCCTTTCGTCACTGATCTTCTCCACTCCGACGGCCAAGGATGACCGCGTTGCGATGATCGAGTAACCGCCCGCCGTACCGGTCCAGAGGTTGACTCTGAAGTAGTACGCCGCTCCAGCCGTGGGCTTGATCCCGACCCGTGAGTAAATACCCGATCGCGAATCTGAGGTTATGAATGATACGGAGTCCGGTGCATACGCCGTAAGATCGAGATCCACAGTTGAATCCGAAGAGACGTGGACATAGATAGAGTCGCTTGACGGTGCAACGAGTCGCCAGAAGTCTCTCATGTCGATATAGCTGTTTGAAGAGTAACCTAAGTGGCC
This sequence comes from Bacteroidota bacterium, assembly GCA_041480785.1. Taxonomy (GTDB): domain Bacteria; phylum Bacteroidota; class Ignavibacteria; order UBA10030; family UBA10030; genus UBA9647. Next base: position 397 of record JBGPAN010000079.1, read on the forward strand.
AGTGCTCGCGGCATTGAATGCGAGTGTAGTCGCGGATGCAAACCAGTCATTGCCTTCGACGTCGTTCGCCCGAACCGGTGGAGCGTGAGTGATTCGCAGTGTATAGCTGGCCCCGTTTCCCATCCAACGATTCACCCGAGCAAAGTATATCCCGGGACGAAGATACACGATGCATTCGGAGATCGGCCCGGAGCGACTATCAGAAGTGAGATATGTCGTGCCGTTGATATCGTAGAGGGTAAGATCGAGGTCGTACCTGGCGTCTGAGCGGTCGAGTGAATCGCTCGTGACCCGGACACTGACTTTGCCGTCGCCCGCGAATGTGAATTTCCAGTAATCTTGCGTGTCGGTGGAGCCGTTGCTGAAGTACCCCAAATGGCCCGTTACGCTTCCGTTGACAACGGCAGTGGAGGCCGTCTGGTAGGTATCATTACCTTCTGTGGCTTCGTTGGCGAGGGGGGGCGTGAAGAATTCCGACTTGATCTCGTAGCTTCCCCCGCCTCCCGTCCATCGGTTTACGCGAATGAAGTACGTGCCTGGGCGTAGAAAGGCGTCCACCTGGGAAAAGGGGCCGGATCGGCCGTCGCTTGCGATATATGATGTACCGTTGATGTCATACATCGTGAGGTCGAGATCGAATTTCTGGTCTCCGCGCAAGTCCAGAGAATCGGATCGTACCTGAACACGAAGCCAGCCGTCTTCCCTCGTCGTAATTTTCCAATAGTCTTCGATATCGGTTTTCGCCGCACCATAGAAGCCGAGGTGTCCGGTGGACGTGCCGGTTGGACCTAGAATCAACGCGCCCGTCGGCGTGTCATTGGGTTCCTGATCCACGGCCCGGCTCGGAGATGCAAACGTGGAAGTGATCGTGTATGAACCCGAGGTCCCCGTCCAGCGGCGTGCATACACATAGTAGATGCCCGGCTTCAGGAATTCGAATACCTCTGAATAGGTGCCCGTTTGGCCATCCGAGGTAATGAAGGTTGTTCCATCGTTATCATAGAGCGTCACATCGATGTCAATCGTTGAAGCGGAAGTAATCTGAATCCGAAGGTAGCCATCCTCTGTCGTTGTCACCTTCCAGTAGTGATCTTTAGATGCGTCGTTCATTGATCCGCCTGCGCTGCCGTTCGGCGAAACGTCTATTGCCGATCCGATGCTGGTACCTTGCCCGAACGCGAAAGCGAATGAAAAAAACAACAGGGCGAGTATCAATGACATCCGGGTCAATGTGAAGTCCTCCTTGGAATGTTCTCGTTGATATGCACGGAACTGATGAACCTTGTTGGAATCGATGGACGCTGTGGGTTCCGCTGTAAAGATCGTGAATCAAGATCACAAAATCCTCATGAGGTCACTATGTCTTGCATCACATCCTCCTTCGTGCGACATATTCCGTCAATCCAGGGTACGCACATGTACGGTCATTTCTTGCAATTCATTCCGCCTTTTGTTACTTTTTATGAAACTCTTCCCTGACTTCCCGGACTCTCGAGCGCCCCGGCGCACTGGACATTGTTCATGCCGCGCTACACACCCGAAGAAATACGCGCAAAATTTGCAAACTCGACAGACTTCAATGAGCTCTTCGACGCGTTCGAAGATGCCATCAGTCAGCGCATCCAGGATGTTGAACTCTACCGGCTGCTCTTCTGGAATCATTCTCTCGGGCCGGACGAACTCTGCCTTTTTGGAGAAAAGCTGGCGAAAGAATTCACCGGCATCTCCTACGACATCTATATGTGGCTCGCGAGCGTTTTTGAAGTCACGTATTCGTCATACGATAATTTCGAGCTCGCCATCAAGTATTATCGCAAAGCGGCAGAAGCCCGCCCCAGTGTTCCCGATCCGTACCTGGATGCCTGCGATTGCTATGACCCCGATCTCAACATACCGCCAGTGGATGTGCTTCTCGAGTTTCTTAAGAGTAGTCTGGAACACGTGAGCAACAAGAAGACCATTCTCACTCGCCTCTCGCACCTGTATCATGTTATCGGAGACGATGAGCAAAGCAAATACTACCGGGATCTCGCAGACCAATCCGATCGACCGAAGACGTCGAATGACCTCAACTGACCGTTCCTCCACACGCGGAATGGTGTTCGTCATTCTTGCGGTCTCTCTTTGGGGCGGGTCAGCAGCCCTCGCGAAATACTTGTTCCTCACGCGCTACGATCCGCTGATCATCACACAAACTCGCTCTTCTCTCTCCTTTCTCCTCCTCGCGGGCTATTTCAGTGTTGTCGACAGGTCTGTATTCCGGATTCAATTTCGTGAACTGTACAAATTCGCCCTCATAGGAATTGTCGGTATCGCGGTGACAAACTACACGTACTACTTCACCGTCAAGGAATCGACCGTTGCGACGGCTATCCTTGTCCAGAATGCAGCGCCCGTGCTTGTGATGATCTATGCTGTTGTGATCAGCAAAGAGGAGGAGTTCACCGGCATCAAAGTGATTTCCCTCACGCTGGCTTTGTGTGGATGTTTTCTGGCGGTGAGCGGGGGTTCGTGGAGTGACATCAAACTGGCAGGGTGGGCCGCTGTCAGCGCGCCGGTGTCGATGATCACCTATGCCTTCATGCTGATCGCTTCGAAACGCTTACTTCGCAATTACGGTGTTTGGACGATGCTGGTGACAGCGCTTGGATTTGCCACAATATTCTGGCTCTTCGTTAATCCGCCATGGGTTGTCCTTTCGAAAGGGTATGGTCTCAGCGACTGGGGGATTTTTCTGGCATTCGCCATCGCCTCCATACTGCTTCCCTACATTTGTTTCGCGAACGGACTAAGACTCCTCGAGGCAACAACAGCGGGAATCATCACCACGCTCGAGCCGGTCGTTGCGATCACGGTCGCGTGGTTGGCTCTCGGGGAAGCAATCAACACCGTCCAGATTGGAGGAGCAATCGCAGTGATCGCTTCAGTGCTCTTGCTGCAGACGCGCCGAGACTACCTGAGAAAACTGTTGAGGAACCGTCATTATGGCGAGTGAGCGCAGGATTGCGAGACTGGAAACGGTTCTGCAGCATCGCCAACCGGATCTAACTGTTGTCATGGAGAACATCCATGATCCTCACAATGTCAGCGCCATGCTTCGCTCGTGCGACGCAGCAGGAGTACTCGAGGCTCAGCTGCTCTATAATATCGACGCATTCCCCAAAATTGGCAAGAAAAGCTCTGCCAGCGCCGGAAAATGGGTGGAGCGGAGAAAGTTCAAATCCGTCGACGACTGTTACGAGCAACTCCACTCCGAAGGGTTCCTGATCTATGCGACACGGCTTGATGACCGGGCGCAATCACTCTATAATCTTGATTTGACGCGAAAGGTCGCGGTTGTGTTCGGGAATGAACATCGAGGAGTCTCGGACGAGGCTGCCCGGCAGGCAGATGGAATCATCCAAATCCCTATGCTCGGGATGATCCAGAGCCTCAACGTCTCCGTCGCATGCGCGATTGTGCTGTATGAAGCGCTTCGACAGAGGCTCAAGAAGGGTGACTATGCAGCGACGAAATTCCCGATTCACGAGTTCGAACGGTTGTTCGAAAAGTGGAAGAAGAAGTGATCGACCTCTCGACATTCGTGGATCGGGAATCTGTTCATCGATCGATTCCTGATTTTCCCCCTTGCTCCACGAAACCTTGTCGGTTTGTCTTGTATATCGGTTGTTATCCCGCTATATTTTTTCCGTCAGAGGATGACTGAACGATGCCTGTACGACCCCAAACGCTCGATTTCATCAGAGAGCTTGAGCGTTCTTCGAATCATGAAATGTTCTTCCCCACCGACGTCGGTCATTTGCTCGACGACGCCCGCCAGGACGAGAAGATGAAGGCTTTCGAGGACGCGATCTTCCTTGGGAAATTCATCACAAAGTCTGCAGGGGTCATGAAGCGCATCGGACCGGACGGTGATGGATATGACAAGCTGTCATCGGAAGTGCAAGTGGGAATCCAGAAAGCATCATCACTCTTGAAAGGGATCAGTGAGAGTTGTCCTGATGATGTAGGTCAACTTCAATCAACGATGTTCTTCGCGATGAGCCACGAAGCTCTCGAGCGATTGATGAGACTGTTTGCGGATCTCGCCCTAGTCAAGGACTGGGTTCTGGACAAAAAACCTCTACCATAAGTTCGTGTTATTTGAGATGGAACCAACCCAACAAGATCAAGGAACACATCCGGAGACTGTAGAACTCAACAGAATCTCCACTATCAGCTTTCTGGCAATTCTTCTCTTCGGTCTCTGTGCGGTTCTTGATGGACCCGTCACCGTCCCGGCATGGATCCTCACGGCCGCCGGACTGCTGTGTCTCGTGTATCTCGTCGTTGCGTCGCGCTCAGTTCTCAACCACAATCGGTCAAAATCCAGGAAAGCTGATACCCAATGAAGAACTCTCTGACCTCTCGAATCGCGCTGCTGATGTTCATGCTCTTCGTTGTCCTTGTATCGTGGTTGCCATCTGTCTTCCCGCGCCAAGCGTCGGCGAAAAACCCTTCACATGTCAAACCCGGCATCGATGTATTGCGGGAGCGCGGCTTCGATATTCTGAAAGGGAAACGGGTGGGACTGATTACGAATCCGACAGGGATCAGTTCGGACCTGGAACAGACGGTCGACATCCTGCATCATGCCCCGGGAGTGAAGCTTGTAGCGTTGTTCGGACCGGAGCACGGTGTTCGGGGTGATGTCGAAGGAGGGAAAGAAGTCAACGGGTTTAACGACAGCCAAACCGGTTTGCCGGTCTACTCGCTGTATGGCAAGACAAGGAAGCCTACAAAAGATATGCTCCGGGGAATCGACGTACTCGTGTACGACATCCAGGATATCGGCGTACGTTCCTACACCTACATCTCCACACTCGGATTGGCGATGGAAGCTGCGGCGGAAAACAAGGTGACCTTTGTCGTTCTTGACAGACCGAATCCGTTGACCGGAACAAGAGTGGAAGGTCCGATGCTCGATCTCCACTTCAAGTCATTCATCGGAGCTTACCAGATTCCGTATGTCTACGGAATGACCGTTGGCGAATTGGCTGAAATGATCAATCTGGAGGGGTGGTTGCAGAACGGCGTGAAATGCAATCTCGTGGTCGTTCCGATGGAAGGGTGGAAACGCTCGATGTGGTGGGACCAGACCGGTCTTGTTTGGGTGCCGACATCTCCGCACATACCCCACGCAACGACCCCAATGTTCTATGTCATGACAGGATTGCTGGGCGAGCTTGGGACGGCAAACCAGGGAGTCGGATATACCCTTCCTTTTGAACTTGTTGGCGCGTCTTGGGTGGACGGTGAAAAACTTGCGGCGTATCTGAATCTCCAACGCATAGGCGGGGTTCAGTTCCGTCCATTGTCCTATCGGCCCTTCTACTTTGATACAGCCGGTTCGAGGTTTCTGGGTGTGCAGATTCATGTCACAGAACGTGAAAAGCTGGACATGACCGGTGTTCAAATCTCGGTTCTTGATGCCCTCCAGAGACTCTTTCCACAGAAAGACATTTTCGAGCGAGCGAAGCCGGATCGGATTGGGTCCTTTGACAAAGCTTCAGGATCCAGCGAATTGCGCAAAGCTCTGCAGAGTCGTAAATCGGTGAAAGAAATACTGAAGTCTATCAACGCGGAATGTGCCAGCTTCAATGCAACGCGGGAAAAATATCTATTGTATGAATAGGATGAGTCTTCGGCTTATACGGTGTCGGTTCTTTCTGGTGACGTTGTCGCTCGGTGCGATAGGAATGAGCTCGCATCATGCAAATGCTCAGCAAGCCTCAAGTCCCGGTTTCCTGTTTCTTCCCTTTCAGAACAAATCAGACTTCACCGGAAAGTGGGAGATTGGGATCGATGTTCCCAGATTCCTCAGCGCATACATTAAAGAGAGGTACCGGATTCCGACTGTCTCATCGGCCGTTGCTCAGAACTATGCCAGTGAGTTCGGGGGAGCTCTTGACGACGTGAAAACGTGGACAGCACTGTACCATCGATTTGGCGTGCGGTATCTCGTCGCGGGCGTGCTCGATGTGTTTGATGTCTCACGCTTCATGACGGGTCAACCGCTGCTGGGTGGTTATGAGGCGTTCAAAGGCGAAGTGTCGATATCCTTCATTGTGTATGATTTGGACAGAACAGCCTCCTCCGCGGTTCCCGTCTTGATCAAGAAAGGTGAGGTGAGCGGCGAATTTGCCGATCGGTCACTTGCGTTGACGCTCTTTGGGAAACAGAGTGAACGGACTGTTGAATTTCGGGAACTGGACAGGATTCGTTTTGGCAGCGAAGATTTCAACCGAACGGTGATCGGCCAGGCATGTTTCCAACTCGCGGAGAATTTTGCGCTTTCACTTGAAACCACGATGCCTGCCATCAAGGCCTGGGGCATGACAAACCCCGACAGTGTGTTGCGTCTCGGACAATCCCTCGACTCCATTTCCCTCAAATTCCAGCCCAGAGCGATTGTCGGTGAGGTTGTCCTTGTTGAAGGACAGAGCGCTTTCATCAACCTGGGAAACGAAGATGGCGTCCGCATGGGTCAGCAGGTTCTTGTGTACCGTGACCAGGTCTCGATGAAATCAGAGACAGAATCTGTTGGTGAGTTGCGCGTGACCGAGTTCCGTGGCGCACACCTGACCCTGACCCGGATTGTGAGCGGACAGAAGTCCATTCATGTGAAAGACAAGTTTTCCATCACTGTCTTGCGCTAACCGTCTTGCTTTTCACACTCCTCTTTGGTATGTTAAGCAAACCACAATGTAGCCCACCCCTTGAGTCAGCCGCTTCATGGAGCAAGCAGTATACCTCACTGAGCGACACGATGCACACGCTGATGCAGTAGACTCCTTAAGACCAAATTCTCCTCAGGCCGGCACCTTTACTCCTCCGGAACGATCCGAATCAGACGCAAAGCGCTACGCGAAAATAAAACTCATCGTTGGCCTGATGGGGTCGGGGCTTTTTTTTGTTCTCAGTCTGATCCTCGTCGCGAGTGGGGCTACAGTTGCATTCGAGAATTTTGTACGATCGCTTCTCAGCAATGACTACGTGGCTCTGTTGGGCTTCGCCGCTGTGCTGGGTTTGGTCGAAACGGTTCTGACAGTACCGCTTCACGTCTATTCCGGCTTCTACCTCGAGCACAAATACAATCTCTCCAATCAGACATTTCGGGCCTGGTTGTGGGAAGGAGTGAAGGGATTTCTTGTCAGCATCCCCATCACCGTTCCATTGTTGCTGGCGCTCTTTTTCTGTCTGAAGTCGTTCGGTTCGTTGTGGTGGTTACCCGTCGGGTCAGTGCTGTTTCTCCTTTCTGTGGTGCTCGCAAGACTCGCTCCGGTGCTCATTTTTCCACTATTCTATGCCTTCAAACCACTTCCCGACGGCGACCTGAAGTCGACCATCTTGCAGTTATGCCAGACGGTCGGGATGTCCGTGGAAGGGGTCTATGTTTTTGACTTGAGCAAGAACACAAAGAAAGCGAATGCAGCATTCACAGGCATCGGCAAATCAAAGAGGATTATTCTTGGCGACACGCTCGTTGCAAACTTCCGTGACGACGAGATTGAATCCGTATTCGCGCACGAACTCGGGCACTACAAGCTGAAGCACTTGTGGACGATGTTGGGAATCGGAACGGTGAGCAGTTTCCTTGGACTCTATCTTACGGCACGGGCGTATGAACTGAGTCTCCCATGGTTCGGGTTTGCGAGCCTCGATCAGCTGGCAGCACTTCCCCTTCTTGCTCTGTGGCTTGGGGTGTATTCACTCCTGGCCAGCCCGATCACCAACGCCATTTCCCGCTCTCACGAGAGAGCAGCCGACCGGTACGCAATTTCGCTGACCAACAACGGTGAGGCTTTTGCAGATGCGCTGCACAAGTTAGCGAGGATCAATCTCGCTGATGTTTCACCGCATCCTGTCGTTGAGTTTCTTTTTCATAGTCACCCTTCGATCGAAAAACGCGTTCAGGCGATCGCTCCACTTTCGCCTTCACCGTGTGCGGGGGCCGCTCAATGATCTTCACATCGTTCAAGATCCTCCTCATTGGGATAGCCGCAATACCGATCTCGATAGTGGCTCTGTTGTCTGCGCCCATTGATCGCACGGGTCGGACATTCCATACAATGGCTCGTCTATGGTCATCACTGATTCTATGGATGTTTGACATCAACGTTCACACGAAAGGCTTTGAACAACTCGATGCCTCGAAGCACTACATCTATGTCTCGAACCATGCAAGCGCGTTTGACATTCCGGCGGTCATCGTTGGCATTCCTGACGACATTCGATTTGTTCTGAAGAAGGAACTGACCCGCGTCCCGATTTGGGGCTGGGCCCTGAAATATGGCCATTATATCACGATCGACCGGGGAAACGCCCGCGATGCCATGAAGAGTCTTGATGAGGCCGCAGAACGTATGCGTCACGGAGCGTCTGTGATCTTGTTTGGGGAAGGGACCCGCACGAGGGATGGCAATCTTCAATCTCTAAAACGTGGTGCTTTCTCGCTCGCTGTGAAGGCAGGTATGCCGGTTGTTCCCGTGACGATCAACAACACATTCAAGATACTTCCGCGGGGATCGCTGCGGGTCAACCCTGCCGATATTGAAATTGTATTCGACAAACCGATTTCCATCGAGGGTTTCGATGGGAGAGATGGCGAGGACCGCCTGATGAAGCGGGTCCAGGCAGCCATCGCGCGTAACTACAGTCAGCCAGACTAGAGGACCGAATGTCCGTCACCATCAAAGATGTGGAGCATATCGCAGAGTTGGCTCGGTTGGAGTTTACCGAGGATGAAAAAAGCAAACTCACGGCACAACTGAATTCGATCCTCGCATACATGGAACAACTCAACAAGCTCGACACAAGCGCGATCGAACCTCTCTCTCATGTCATCGAGCTCTCGAATGTCTTCCGTCAAGATGTCGTGAAGCCCGGGCTGGCGACGGACGATGCGCTGAAAAATGCTCCGGCGAAGACAGAAAAGTTCTTCAGAGTTCCCAAGGTCATAGGCGATCGATAAGATGGCACATGTCATTGCAGTGATCCCAGCGCGCTATGCATCACAACGGCTTCCCGCGAAGCCCCTCGTGGATCTTCTGGGGAAGCCCATGATCCAGAGAGTGTACGAACAGGTTAAACTGGCTACGTTGCCGGGCCAGATTGTCGTCGCGACGGATGATGAGCGCATTGCTGACGTTGTTCGGAAGTTCGGCGGCGATGTCGTCATGACATCACCCGATATCAAGAGCGGAAGTGATCGTGTCGCGGCGGTTGCGCATGAAGTGCCCGGTGATATCTATGTCAATGTTCAGGGGGACGAACCGCTCATTGCCCCCGAGATGATCGATCAGGCTATTCGGGTCGTCCTTGACGATCCGACGGCCGAGGTCGGAACCCTTGTCAGGAAAATCGAATCACTCGAAGAGCTCCACAACCCCGGTGTTGTGAAGGTCGTCTTTGGCAGTGACCGTTCCGCGCTCTATTTCTCACGTTCTGAGATTCCTTTTGTACGAGATGCAAGTGATCGGTCTCAGTGGCTCGGTCAAAGCACTTTCTACAAACACGTCGGGATCTATGTTTTTCGACGAGAGTTCATCTTGAAGTACGCCACGATGCCCGAATCCAACCTCGAGCGATCGGAAAAGCTGGAACAGCTGAGAATTCTCGAAAACGGGCACAAAATCAAGGTCGGCATTACGCATCATGACAGCGTTCCCATCGACACGCGCGATGATGTTGTGCGTGTCATCGGCATGCTGCGATCGAACAGATAGAACAACAACTGTCTTCATCCGAAACAAAGCCATGGCAAAAAATCACGTCAAATACATTTTCGTTACCGGCGGTGTGGTTTCCTCCTTGGGGAAAGGGATCGCAGCCGCTTCGCTCGGCCTCCTGTTGAAATCGCGGGGGCTGAGAGTCACGATTCAGAAGTTCGACCCTTACATCAACGTCGACCCTGGCACGATGAATCCGTTTCAACATGGCGAGGTCTACGTGACGGATGACGGAGCAGAGACAGATCTGGACCTTGGGCACTATGAACGTTTTCTGGACGTGAGCACGACGCGGCAAAACAATGCAACGACCGGCCAGATCTACTACGAAGTGATCTCGAAGGAGCGCCGGGGGGACTACCTCGGAGCAACTGTCCAGGTCATTCCACACATCACCGATGAAATCAAGAAACGCATCTCCGCCCTCGGGTCAACCGGCAGATACGACGTGATCATCTCGGAAATTGGAGGAACCGTCGGTGACATCGAGAGTCTCCCATTCCTTGAGGCGATTCGTCAGTTCACGCTGAGTCGCGGTCATCGAAACGTGATGAACATCCATGTGACGTTAGTACCATACATCCGCTCGGCCGGAGAACTGAAGACGAAGCCCACGCAGCACAGTGTCAAGACGCTGCTGGAGATCGGACTTCAGCCGGACATTCTCATCTGCCGCTCGGAGAAGCACCTTAGCCATGAACTGCGCGAAAAAATCGCTCTGTTCTGCAACGTGGAGACCGATTCCGTTATCGAGGGGCGGGACGTGCAGTCCATCTACGAGGTTCCCCTCGTGTTTGA
>JBGPAN010000080.1:0-10956 GCA_041480785.1 Bacteroidota bacterium
CACATCTTCGTAATCTGTCGCTTGGATTTCGACTGGGTAAGACAATTGGCGGAGTCATGCCGGTAGGCTAAATCCCGGATCAATTTGGGCATATTTCTCAAATGCCCCAGATACTCAAAGGATTTGGCATTGATACAGCTCTCATCTACCGGGGTTTTGGCGGTGAGGCTGGACAGGAAAAATCTGAGTACTGGTGGATCAGTCCGGACGGCTCAAGGGTTCTAATGCACCATCTTCCGAAAGATGGCTACAGCGCCGGCTATTTTGGAACGAAGGACAGAGAGATCATCATTCAGAAATTCGAGCGATTGAGAAAAGAACTTGACGCCCGCGGCACGACCTCGCAGCGATTGTTTTTCAACGGAGGCGATCATCATTGGCCCGACGAGGATGTAACGAGAGCCATCGCCGTACTGCGCGAACATTATGACGCTGAATTCAAGCACAGCAATTTTTTGGATTTCCTAACAGCGGTGAAGAAGGAAATTGGGACAGGAGACACACTTCCACAACTGGAAGGAGAAACACGCTTCGGATACCGACACGCATTTGCCGTCCTCGGCGGAGTCTTCTCGAGCCGGATGTACACAAAGCAACTGAATGCTGAGTGTGAAACACTGCTGGAACGCACACTCGAGCCTCTGAACGTGATCGCGACACACGAAGGCATGAGAAGCAAAACACCTCAGATCGAACAGGCGTGGAAATATGTTCTGCAAAACCAGGATCACGATGCCATCTGCGGCACCAGTGTGGATGAAGTACATCGCGAGATGGTTGTTCGGTATGGCAAAACGAAGCAGATTGGTGAACATGTCAAAACCGAGTGCTTTGCGCACCTGCTTTCGTACGACGAACGAGAACACAAGGACGAGCGATACGTTTTTGTTTTCAACCCGTCACCATGGCGGCGGAGCGAGATCATTGAGACGGAGATAGAGTTCTTCCTTCAGGACGTCGTTGTGGGCTTGAACCCTGAGGTGAAGGTCGATGAGAAAAAGCCGTCGGTGAAAGGGTTCAAACTCTTTGATCCGAATGGTCGGGAGATGCCGTACCAAATTGGGAATCGGGTAGAGGCCTTCGGCGTCACATACTCGAAGCGGGATTATCCTCATCAGACGCTGGTCGACCGGTTTTCGATTCTGCTTTCTGCGGACGATGTCCCAGCATTGGGGTGGAAAGGACTCACGTTGTCGAGGGCCGAGGATATGCCACGCTATCCGTCGGAGATTACTGTGGGGAGCCACTCCATTGAAAACGAGCATCTGAGAATTGAAGCAAATGATCGCGGCAAAGTAACCTTGACCGACAAAACAACCGGGCTCGTCTATGAAGACATCAATTCCTTTGAAGACTCGGGCGATGTCGGCGATGAATACAATTACTCCTACCCAGCAAGCGATGGTTGGTATACATCGAGCCAGTTCATTCCCCGTATCACGATCGAGGAAAAGGGTCCCTTGCGTGCCTCTCTGAATCTCGAGCACCGGATGACAGTACCGAAGGGGGCATCGAAAGACGCCAAAGCACGGTCAACTGAAATGGTGGAATTGGTTATCATCACAACGTTCACATTGACGCGACTGTCAAGGCGAGTCGACATCAAGACAACGATCAACAATGTATGTACAGACCATCGGCTGCGAGCTTTGTTCTCAACCGGTATCGATACCGTCGAGTCATATGCAGAGACTCCGTTTGCGGTTGTGAAACGTGAGCATCAAATCTATGACACCTCACAGTTTCCTTTCGAGCACCCGGCAATGGTTGCCCCGATGCAGCGATTCGTCACGATCTGTGACAACTCCAAAGGGCTTACGCTGATCACCAAGGGACTGCCGGAATATGAGCTCAAAGTTGACAAACGTGGCGAGCTTGCGCTGACACTTCTGAGATGCGTTGGAAAACTCTCGGGGAGGGATCTGACCACACGTCCGGGCGGTGCCGCCGGCTGGTGGAACGAAACACCGGAGGCGCAATGTCTGGGCAGCCACACGTTTGAGTACTCTGTGTTTCTGCACAAGGCGCTGGGCAAGGGGAGTTGGACTTCAATCTTGGAACAAGTTGAAGCTTTTACTGTGCCATTTCTTGCTGTGAAGCGAAAAAATGCGCAGACAGTGTTCGAGAAATCGTTTCTGTCCGTTCAGCCCAAATCCCTACTCTTGACGGCGCTGAAGACAACAGAAGATGAATCGGGCGTCATCATACGATTGAACAATCCGGTTGATGCTGAGGTGCAGGGCACTGTTCACGTGGAAGCGAAGGTGAAGGAAGCGTACCGCGTTTCGATGAACGAAGAAAATATCAGATCTGTGGAAATTCTCAACGGACACGATATTCCGGTCACGGTGAAGGCGTTTCAAGTCATGACGCTGGCAGTGAAATTCTGAGTACCGGTCAGAGTCTATTTCAAAGAAACGAAGAACGCGTAAGGTCAACAATCACAAGGAGTATTGCGATGAAAGTTGCACAGTTCGAAGACTCGCAGGGGTATTGTATCGGCCTCTCAACAAACGGTGGATGGATCAACTATTCTGACGCAGAAGCTGCATATACAGCAATCACACAAAATGTTGTCGTTGAGCCGACAACCACAATTCTCCGCTTGCTTGAAGATGGGAGATTTGATACCGCCGAGTTCAAGGCTGTTCTCAAGTTCCTGAAGCAGCACCGACTTGAGGCGCACTATTCCATCAGCAAGGAGGCGATTCTGAAAGCCCCCATTCTCCGTCCGCCAAAGATTGTTGCCCTGGGTCTCAACTACGCGCTTCACGCCAAAGAGGGAAACGCGGCAGTGCCGACGGAACCGATCATTTTCATGAAAGCGGGTTCATCGGTCATTGGTCCAGGCGAAACGATTCTGCTCCCCGGAGGCTTGGGACGCATGGATCACGAAGTTGAGCTCGCGGTTATTTTTGGACGCCGTGCAATGGCGGTAAAGAAGAAAGAAGCAATGAATTTTGTAGCCGGCTTCACCATTCTCAACGACGTTACGGCCCGCGAGCTGCAAACAAAGGACTTGGAACAAAAGCATCCCTGGTTCAGGTCAAAGAGCTTTGACACCTTCACACCGATCGGGCCGTGGATTGTGGCGGCGGATGAAATCGCTTCGCCCATTCGGCTCGGCCTTGAATGCCGTGTGAATGGAACAGTGCGTCAGAAAGCGAACACGAGCTCGATGGTGTTCGACATCCCGACGCAAATTGAGTTCATTTCGCAGCACATAACGCTGGAACCAGGTGATGTTCTTTCAACGGGCACACCGCAGGGCATTGGTCCGATCAAAGATGGAGACGAAGTAGTGTGCCGCATCGAGAACATCGGTGAATTGAAGAATCTCGTTCGTGATCGATGAAGGCTGATCAAATCACACTGACGCACGTCCGCATTCCGCTGGTCGAACCGTTCAAAATCAGCAATGGCGAGATAACGGAAAAGGATGCAATCCTTGTGGGGGTTTACAGCGAAGGCCTCGTTGGATACGGGGAATCTTCGCCGATGTCGGGGTCATTCTATTCGGAAGAGACGCCGGAAAGCACATGGGACTGTCTTGTGAGCGAGCTGATCCCCAGAATTCTGCGATCTCACCCGGCAAACGTCGAAGAGGTGAACAACCTTATGGACGCCGTGCCTGGAAACGCCTTTGCGAAGGCGGGGATCGAAACGGCGTTTTGGGATCTTGCAGCACAGAAGGACAACGTGCCGTTGTACAGGCAATTGGGGGGCAAACGGAACAGTGTGGAATCTGGGTTGGCGGTAGGTATCGTCCCTTCAATCAATTATCTTCTGCAATCCATCGAGCAACATCTTGATGAAGGATACAAACGACTCAAGATCAAGATCCAGCCGGGGTGGGATATCAAACCGCTGGCTGAGATCAGAAACAAGTTCGGATCGATTCAACTCATGGTAGACGCAAATTGCGCCTACACACAGGCGGATTGTGCTCATCTCAAATCGCTGGATGATTTTGATCTGATGATGATTGAACAGCCGCTTCCGAAAGATGATCTTGAGGGGCATGCAAAACTGCAGGCAATGAGCCGGACTCCGATTTGCCTTGATGAAGGGGCACAGGATCTCCCGACCGTGCAAAAGGCTATCATGCTCAAGAGTTGCAAGATTATCAACATCAAGATTCAGCGTGTAGGTGGATTGCTGAATGCAAAGCGAATCCACGATCTCTGCGCACAGGCGGGTATCCCCGTTTGGGGAGGGACCATGCCTGAGTTAGGCATTGGCGGAGCGCAGACTGTGCACTTGGCTACACTGAACAATTTCAAGTACCCGACAGACGTCGAATCATCGAAACGATGGTTCGTTGATGATATCATTGACCCGCTCATCGAAGTTCATAACGGGGTCATTACTCTTCCTGATCGGAACGGTAACGGGTATTCGCTCAACGCCCGGGTGATTGGTCGGTATAAAGTCCGCGAACAGCGCTTCCAGTAACACGTTCTGATGGTGGTAGAGCATTGGAGAGCCAGAAACATGAGATTAGTTGAACTAAAACGAATTGTGGCGCTCACATGTGCATTGGTGCTGATAGGAACCATGAATACGCGCGGACAACAAAGCAGGTGGGTTGACTCAACACTTGCCTCCATGACTTTGGAAGAGAAGGTTGGACAACTCTTCGTTGCAGACCTTGTAGCAGTCTATTCAAACAGGGAAAGTCCAAACTTTCGACTTGCCCTTGAATGGGTGCACAAATACCACGTCGGCGGCTTTGTTCTCGCTGGTGGGATTGTGACAGATATTGCGTTGATGACAAACGCTCTTCAGCGTGAATCCAAACTTCCACTCCTCATCAACGGTGATCTGGAGGGAGGACTCTGGTTCAATCATCCATACCGTTGGCAGCGGGGACGGGCTCCGGAGTTACCAAGGTTCATAGGCGGTGGAGGCACATCGCTGCCGTCCCTGATGGCCATAGGAGCAACAAGAAACCCCTGGTATGCCTACGAGTTTGGCAGAATAACAGGTGAAGAAGCTCGTGCGGTCGGCATTCACTGGACGAACTCCCCGGTTGCCGACGTGAACATCAATCCGAACAACCCTATCATCAACACGAGGTCATTCGGTGAGGACCCGAATGAGGTGGCGAGAATGGTCGAGGCGTACGTCCAGGGGGCACAGTCAGCCGGACTGATGGCGACGGTGAAGCATTTCCCAGGACATGGGGATACACAAGAAGACACGCACATGAAGTTGCCGATGCTGCCATTCGATCGCGCGAGACTTGATTCGGTTGAATTTGTTCCGTTCAGTGCTGGAATCAAAGCAGGCGTGAAAGCCGTGATGACGGCACATATCGCCTTGCCGAAGATCGACCCGGCAAAACGTCCTGCCACGCTCTCACCCGTGATGATGACAGAGATTCTCCGGGGATCCCTGGGTTTCAACGGTGTTATCGTGACCGATGGAATGACCATGCAGGGTGTGACGGACAACAATACACCCGATGAAGCGGCGGTCAAAGCGATCGAAGCAGGGGTCGATGTTGTGCTGGTTCCCGAAAATTTCTCCAGGGCATATGATGGCGTAGTTCGCGCAGTGAAGTTGGGCCGTATTTCGTCACAACGTCTTGATCAATCCGTACGCCGCGTCCTTGAAGCGAAAATGTGGGTCGGACTCGGGCAGCAGCGGTTGGTGAATGTTGAAGAAATATCGAACGTTGTGGGCTCACCCAAAGCCGAAGCGATCGCAGACTCCATGTTCAAAGATGCCGTTACCCTTTTGAGAAACGAGGGGCATGTTCTGCCTCTCAAGAAAAAAGCACGGGTGCACATCGTGTTAATCACGGATGAGCCCGATTTCTCTGTCGGTGAGGCCTTGGGCGATGTGGTACGGGGTAGCGTTCAGTCTGCAACAACCTCGCAACTCTGGAACGGCTCAAGCAAGGAAACAGTTGACCAGATCGCAGCGCAGCTTCGGAATGCAGATGTGATCGTACTGGGAGTGTATGTTTCCATCGGTGCATGGAAAGGCGAAAACAAGTTCTCTGCGGATTTGCAGGGCTTCTTCAAGAGACTCTCCCGCACCAGGAAACCAGTTGTGACTGTCGCGTTTGGTGACCCCTATGTATTGGGTAGGATGCCAATGGGTGATGGCATGGTTGCCGCGTATGCGGGCCTCCGAAAATCTGAAGAAGCGGTCGGCAGAGCGCTTGTTGGTACGTCGGAGGTGCTTGGAAGACTGCCCGTGACCATTCCCGGAAGATTCAAACGCGGAGACGGAATTCATCTGATGCCGACACGTTGATCAGGGAACCGATAATGTCGTTAACAACCTCCTTTGTTGGCCTGACGTTGCAGAGTCCGGTGATTGTTGCCTCCGGCCCGGCAAGCCATGACGTGAATCAAATTCGGCTTGCCCAGGAGCAGAAAGCAGGAGCCGTCGTACTCAAGACGGCGTGTTCGGACAAGTACATCCACATGCGCTCCTGGCCGCGACCCCGCTATAAACTGCTCGATTGGGACAAACAGATCGCTGGCCGCTCGAAGGCTTTCAGTTTGTATGCATACGAGCAGGGATACAGTGGAACGCTTGAAGACTATTGGCAGTTCATCCGGGTCTGCAAAGAGCACGCTTCCATCCCGATCATTGGAAGCATTTTCGCCGACGAAGCTCATGAGTGGCAAGAAATGGCAGTGAAGGTCGAACAGAGCAGCGCAGATGCGGTTGAACTCGACATTTCTTCACCTCATCGTCCAGGAAGCCTGGGATTTGAGACGACGTTTGTTGCGGCAATTAAGGCGGTCGTCGTAGCGGTGAAAATTCCCGTTCTCGTTAAACTGTCTCCCGGCCCGGACGTGGTGCAGCAGTCCGTCAGTGCACAAGAATGCGGAGCGAAAGCCGTGACGCTGTGCAATCGACTTCGCGGGGTCGATGTGGATATTGAAAACCAACGGCCAATTCTCCATGGCTATTTTGGCGGTATCGGTGGGCCTTGGGCGAAGTACTATACATTTCGACACGTGGCTGAAGCAGCACAAGCCATTTCGATTCCCATCAGCGGAACAGGGGGAACGATGAGCGGGGAAGACGTTATCAAGTATATCATGCTCGGTGCGACGACAGTGCAGATTCTCTCGGTTATTATGATCAACGGATGGGAGTCAATCGGGCGAATCAACGGGGAGATCGAGCAGTACATGAAACGAAAGGGGATTTCGTCGCTCGATCAGATTCGTGGCAAAGCACTTGAGTCGATAACCTACCCTGATGAAATCATCCGCTGGTCGGGGGAGTCGAAAAAGGGTCCCAGGAACACATGGAACGATGATAAGATCGGGTGACAATCGCGATTAGAGCAATGGACAACAAACAAGCAAAGTATCCGGGACTACATCCACTTCCACCCGCATTTGTCACAGACTTTCCGCCGGTCGCGGTGGTCGTGGAAGAGAGGTGCATCGCTTGTGACCGATGTCCGCCATTGTGCTTCTTCGATGCGATCGTGATGGAACATCGTGCCGCGCACAAATACGAGAGAACGGCAGTTGTCGTCACCGAGAATTGCACCGGATGCGGACTGTGCTTTGAAGCTTGTCCTGTTGATGCATTTGTGTGGGCTCCCGACAAAACGCTGGGCGCAAGGCCCTCGAAAGCAATGGGGGAATCTGAAAGAGACCTGAGTGCATGAGAGTCGTTGATCTAACGCATCCAATTACTGCTGAAATTCCGGTCTATTTTCCGTGGCATCCGCCGACCGTGCTGGAACGCACGGCAACCTATAAGGAACATCGATGTGAAGTGCGCAGGCTGAGCATCGGTACGCACAGCGGGACGCACATTGATGCTCCGAGTCATGTCCTCGAGGGGAAACCAACACTCGATCAATATGATCCGGGGCTCTGGTATGTCGATGCGCAAGTTCTGGACTTCACCCCGAGAGAGGCGGGGAAAGAAATTTCCAAGGAGGAGATAGCGACAAAGCTCAAGCTCAAAGGCGTTGGAGTGGTGATAAAAACGGGCTGGGACGCGGAGTTCGGAAAGAAAGACTACTACAAGACCTATCCTCCCCTGAGCACGGATGCTGCAGAATTTCTTGTCGAGATGAATGTCTCCGTCGTTGCCGCTGATACACCGTATACACTTGATGTGCATTATGTTCTTCTGAACCACGGCATTCCTCTGGTCACGAATCTCAATAATACCGGGCAACTAAAAGAAGGAATGATCAAACTCATTGCGGCGCCGTTGCTCATCAAAGGAAGCGACGGAGCTCCAGCGCGCGTATTAGCGGTCATCGAATAGAAAAGTCAATGGACGCTGTCACAAAACTTCTTTCTGATCTCGTTGCGATTCCCAGTATGAATCCCATGGGGCGAGGCCGCATCGGGAAGGAGTACTGTGAACAGTCGATTGCAGGGTTTGTCGCAGAGGTCATGAGGAAAGCATCGATCGATGCTGAGTTGCAGCAGGTCTTTCCCGGCAGACCAAATGTTATCGGTTTTGTCTCCGCGGGTGCTCAGAAAACACTGATGCTCGAAGCACACCTTGATACTGTCTTGGCAGATTCGATGCTGATTGATCCTTTTGACCCTGTTGTTCGCGATGGAAAACTCTATGGACGAGGAGCGTGCGACACGAAAGGATCTATAGCAGCATTCTTGCAGGCTGTTGTCAACTCGCTCAAGGTGGCAAAGAGCATGCGCTACAATGTTCTCCTGCTTTTTGTCTCGGACGAAGAGTACCGTTTTGCAGGAGCCCAGTATGCTGTTCGCCATGGCCTGAAGGCAGACTTTGGCATTGCTGGCGAACCTACGCAGCTCAGAATTGTGCGGGCCCACAAGGGGGTGACGCGTTGGAAAATCTTCACGAAAGGAGTCGCCGCTCATTCGGCATATCCGGAGAGAGGAAAAAACGCAATCTACGCCATGGCGAAAGTCATTGACAGGTTGCAGCAATATGCGGTAGCACTGAGCACCGTACGTCCTCATCAGCTGTTGGGAACGCCTTCGCTGAGTGTTGGCGTCATCGAAGGCGGGCAGGCAGTCAACGTTGTTCCCGATCATTGCTGGATTGAAATTGACAGACGCACGCTTCCTGGTGAAGCAACGCAAAGTGTTCTCGAGCCGATCCATTCCCTTCTAAGTGATCTTGAGGCATGCGAAATTCGAGAACCGCATCTCTCCGTGGCGGGCATGGAGGTTGGCGACCACGCTCCCATTGTTCAAGACTTGGCTCAAGCAGTACGATCCGTATGCGGAGAAGTGATCGTGGAAGCAGCACACTATGCGACGGATGCCGGTATCTATAATTCGGTTGGTGTGCCGACGGTGGTTTTTGGGCCCGGGAACATCGTACAGGCACATACAGAGTCTGAGTATATCGAACTTCAACAGCTTCATCAGGCAGTTGCAATTATTGAAAGGTTGCTGACATCGTGATTCTTGGCCTGGACATCGGCGGCACAAAAACAGCCGTCGTTGTGGGAACACCACGCGGAGAGATTCGCTGGAAAAAGCAGTTTCCGACGATGCCGGAGCGTGGGTTCCAACCGGTCTTTGAAGAGTTGTCTGCGTCGATCCGGGAAGCTCTTTCAGGTTCTCCCGAACAAGTGGATGCAATAAGTATTTCGATTGGCGGTCCGTTGAACGTTTTGGAAGGCATTGTTCAATCCCCTCCGAATCTGCCGGGATGGAACAACATTCCATTGAAGCACCTCCTCAAGGAGCAATTCTCTCTTCCCGTGTATGTGGAGCATGATGGTAATGCAGGTGCGCTTGCCGAATTCTATTTTGGAGCCGGGAAAGGGCATCGAAACATCGTCTTCCTCACGATGGGAACGGGCTTTGGGGCGGGCCTAATTCTCGATGGCAGACTCTATCGCGGAACCAACGATACCGCAGGGGAAATCGGCCACATCCGCATTGCGGAGGATGGTCCGCTCTGCTATGGAAAGGCAGGCTCATTGGAAGGGTTTGGCAGCGGAACCGGCATGGCAAAACTCGCCCACATCATGTTTCCGAAAATATGGGGGGAATCGATCACGATCTTCGAACTCTATTCATCGTTTACACAAGGTTCAGCGGAGGCACGGCAGGTATTTGAGCGTGCGGGATTCTCATTGGGGCGTGCCTTTGCAATGATTGCCGACCTTTTGAATCCGGAGCGCATTATTCTTGGAGGACTTGGAATGCGGATTGGTGACGCATTCCTTCCAAAAGCGGTGGAAATCTTTCAACTGGAAGCTCTGCCTCAGACGAGGCAAGCATGCAAGATCGTCCCGGCACAACTGGGGGAACACATCGGAGACATCGCCTCTCTCTGTGCCGCTCTCGATCAGGGAGCATTACTGGAAAAGTAAGCATCGGGTAGCCCATCTGCGGTTTGATAGATCTGAACAACCGCGAAAGGGATTCACATCATGACCAGAATCAGCAGAGTAATCCTTATCAGTCTTCTTTGCATCAGTTCATCATTGTCCCAGAAGTCAGTGTATCTGGAGCAAATTAAGAACGCCGCGGAACAGGGTTGGAAAGACAATCCGCGCGTCATTGAACAGTGGAAACACGACTACAAACCGAGTATTCTTTGGGGATACAACTCTCCCGGCTATCCTGTGTATCTTGCCGGAACCCTGGGGTTTCTGTACGAAGTGACGCGGGATGAAACGTATGCACGGCGAACAGCGGAGTTGCTGTTGTCGTACGGTGAGCTCCGGAATTCGTATCCGAAAGATTACTGGAAAACACGCGCAGAGTATGCCAATGGTATTCCCGCGATTTCAAATTTCTTCTTCATGCCGCCGTACGCGCGGGCATATCTCAGAATACGGAACAGCAGCGCTCTGACGGATGAGACGCGTCGAAAAATCGAAGAAGACATCGCGGGAAGCGCGGACTTTGTTTTCTTCTTTCCGGAATGGGGGACGCACAACAGAGCCATGCTTCGAGCCGAGGCGCTGATCTATGCGGCGCAAGCTCTTCCCAATCATCCACA
>JBGPAN010000081.1:0-10934 GCA_041480785.1 Bacteroidota bacterium
CGATCGCGGGACTGGCAGGCAGGTCGAAGGAAAAGGAGATGACGGAGGAGCAGAAGAAAGAAACGATCAAGGAGTTCAACTTCACCAAAGGCATTCTTGTTGCTACATTCTCCGGTGTCATGAGTGCATGCTTTGCGTACGGCCTCGATGCCGCAACGCCGATCGCTGAGCTTTCTCTAAAACACGGAACGACCATCCTTTGGACGGGTCTGCCAAAGCTCTGTGTCGTGTTGCTTGGAGGCTTCACAACGAATTTCATCTGGTGCGTCGTTCTGAACATCAAGAACCGGACAGGCTATCAGTACTTCAGTCCAACTCTCCGGGAGGATGCTCCGGAAGCAGCGAAGAACGTCGAAGTGGCGGTTTCCCGTGTGCCGATGCTCAACAACTACTGCTTCAGCGCGTTGGCCGGAGTCACTTGGTATCTGCAGTTCTTCTTCTACACCATGGGTGAGTCGCAGATGGGAGAGTACAAGTTCTCGAGCTGGACAATCCACATGGCCAGCATCATCATCTTCAGCTCCTTGTGGGGCATCGCTCTGCACGAATGGAGAGGAAGCAGCATCTCCACGAAAACCAAGCTGGCGATCGGACTTGGTACGCTGGTTGTATCAACGCTTATTGTCGGATACGGTAACTACCTCGGAGTAGCTTCAACTCACTAGCGTCATGTCTCACAAGCGCATCAGATAAGTACGGGGTGTGACACACCCCCCCCGCCCGACTGAACGACACAGTCGTTCGGGCGGGTCTGCTCCTCGACAAAGTCGGGAGTCTGACGACCCTCTCGCGCCCCACTTGCCTCTCACGAGAGGGACGTTTTGCGCTTCGCTTTGTCAGTCCCCTCTGTGAGGATGCCTGTGTGTAAGAGAGAGGGGATCTAAAGGTGTGTGTTCTGTCCGGCATGGTCAGCATCGGCTTTCAAACGGACCCCGACCGCATTGCAGGAGTCGGGCAAAAATCGTATCTTTACTTGCGTAAAGTGTTTCCTGTCTGATCACCATTCCCCATCGAGGAGAAAGCAATGGAGTTCTTCGTCGCTGTCGTCATTCTGGTTATCGCGGTTTTCGCGTTTGAGTATCGGTTCCGGAAGCCAGAGTACCTGGTCTTGTACGAACACCGTGGCGGCCTGGCTTTGCGAAAAGGTCTGGTCTATCCTCGCCACTTCAGTCTTCCCATCCGGCGGACGACACACTCGTTACAAATGACGGTCGACGCATCCTCGAAGGGCAACCTCGAGGTGAAGGTGAAGCTAGGCGTGACGGTTGCCGCGAGTCTGGACAATCTCTCGGCACTGATCCGGGTTGGCGGCTGGAGTGCTGACGCCGTTGCAAGAGCGGCAAAAGATCTGGAGTCGGTTCTTCAGGGGTACGTTAAGTCCTATACCGAGCAACACGGGATCGAGAGCCTTTCTTCGGAGAAGATTCACGAGTATTTGAATCAGAAGCTCCCGGCAAACAAAACATCGCTTGGCCTGGAAGTGATCTCGCTGACCATCCTTTCGTTCGAACCCGTCAATCCCCAAATCTCCGAAGCACTGAGACAGCAAGAGCATGCTCGCATTCTTGAGCAAACCGAATCGCTGAATCAGAAAGCCCGCATCGCTGCAGCAAAGGCGAAACTGAAAGCCGACGAGGAAATCGCTCTTTTGGAAAATGAACTGGAACTGAAGAAACACGAGCTGAAGAAGAATCAACTCGAGCGCGAGTCGGTGCTCGCTGATATCCGTGTGAACGAAGAACTGAAGCGAAGCCGGAAAAAGCTCGAGTATGACAAAGAAGAGCTCGACATGCTGAGAAGCAGTCCGGAGCTTCTGATGCTCACACCGCAGGCGGCTCGATTGGCTGAAGCAAGCCAAGGTCTAAAAAATGCGCGCACCATCGTCTCGCTCTCTCCGCAGGATATCTCGCAGGGATCCGACTTGCTCGGCACGTTGCAGCGGATGCTGCTGGGTGCCATTGAAAGCTATAGGGCAGACGCAAAGAAGCCGAAATCGAAATAACTTCCCGGCGCTTCAGCTCAGGGGGATAGAACCCCACGCCGAATTTCCGACCTCACTCCATGAACACACACGCAAGGGATCCGCTCTCCTTGTTCGGGCTCAAGCCTCTCAAGGCAGCGCGGGTTTCCGAAATCAGTGAAGCAACCGCATCTTCCGCCGCTGCACCGGAAGATCGCGTGAACTTCCATATCGGCAATCCTGTCCAGGACAAGCGCCTGACCTCTCTCTATTTGCGCATGGTTTTGGGGATCGACATCCTGAGAGAGGACCTGAGCGACGATCAGACTCAGCAGATCCTGCAACTCCTGGAGTGGGAACAGAGCGACGAGCCGACGATCACCTTTCTTCGAAACCTGATTCAAAAAAGTGCTCCGTACACTCCGCGGGGCGGATTTGCCCGCAACAATCCGAATGCGATCGTCAAAGCGTTCGTCGATTGGCTTCAGACGCAACAGGAACCCATGTCGTATGACCTCGGTCAGACGACCGGACGACGTGAAATTATTCTCGCCTCCGGAGGAATCGAGGAATCCCTCAGGGTGCTGTTCCACTCACTCTCAACGTTCCTTTCGATTCGACCCGCACATATCTTTCTCCATCGGGCCCGTCTCCCTGTGGATGAAAAGGTCTACAACGGTCTGACATTTGAGCAACTTCCAGATGATGAGCAACGACTTCTGGTCAAGCTGACGGAGCATTTCGCCCGCTTTCCGCAGATACCCACTTTCCTCATCGTTCGGGAGATTCTCGGGGAAGAAACCCGACGATCGCTGAGGCACATCAGTCTCGATGCTCCCCTGTTTTTCCTCGAAGCGAACGATGCACCGAATCATCTCTCTCTCGCCCGCGAAGCGAAGCTCGTCCAGCGCGTCGTCCGTCTTTTGACGCCGTCGATGTTCGGCGAGAGACTGAAAGGGCTCTCGACAGTGTTTCTCGCCGGCAACGCAGACATTCTCAGCGCCTTCGAAGCGATGCACTTCCAGCTGAAAGGCACGCCTTCTGCTTCAGAGATCGAGCTCCTGTCATATCTTCGGGAGAATGGTCCAGCACGTTCCGAACCAGCGGAGCCAGAAATTTCGTTGGAGCCGACGTACCACGGATTGACACGTCCCATCGAGCCGACAGAAGCATTTCCTCTGCGTGCGCGATCGACAGAGCTGCGGTTGGGTAAATACATTGACGGAGTTGCTGACAAACTCGAACATCGATTCGAATGGATGACGAAACGAGTCGAGGATCTTGCTGTCAGGATAGATGGATTCCGACCGTCACTTCCGTTCGATAGGTTCGCCAGGATGGACACGAAGATATTCTTGGATCACCTCATCGACAAGATCGATTCGACGGAATATCATAAAGAGTTGCAGCAAAGCCTGCTTCAGGTTTTCTTGCAGCACCATCCGGAATATCGGCTGTCGCACAGTGTCGTTGTCAGCGGTTCGTCCCGGACAGCCCTTGGCTTCCTGGGCCTCCACTGCGGGATATCGGAGGTCATCGTCGCCGACCTGAGTTGGAGCTACGAGCATTGCTTCCCGTCCATCAGGGCCGTACCGCTGAAGGAGGGATACGCCCTCGATATCGATGGCTTGATTGAGGCCGTTCGGGGACAGCTCTCTGCAAATCCCCGGTGGAATACGATCGGTGCTGTTGTCCTGAACAACCCTCACAATGCGACGGGGCGTGTGTTTGACGAAGCTGGAATACGCAGACTGGTCACGTGGCTTCTCGAACAAGACGTTTACGTCATCGATGATCTTTCCTATCAGGAAGTTGCCCCCTCCGCCGATCTACCGGGCATCAAGACGCTTCGACAGATTGCTGACGCACTGGTACGATCGGGAACGTTGTCCGAAAAACAGACAGCAAAGGTCATCACTGTCCATTCCGTGTCGAAAACCGATTGTCTTGCGGGAGCTCGACTTGCGGTCGTTGAGGTGAGAGAAGATGAGCTTTTCAGGCGTTTCGTGGATGCACAACGTCACGTTTTGCCGAACCTTGGCGCTATCGCACTCACCTATCTGTTCTATCGAAACGAAACAGAAGTTGCGCGGGCATATTGGAGATTGCGCAATCGGATATTTCTTGAACGGACCGAAGCTCTTCTTGAAGCAGTGAAGACTCTTCCCCCCGACCGAAACCCGTTTCATATTGATATCATCCCGCCGACAGGGAGCATGTATCCGTTGATGGTGATCCATCAGCTTCCTTCCGGCCTGTCACTCGACTGGCTGGCCTCAGGGCTCGCGCGGCAGGGAATCGGGATGCTCCCGCTCTCGACCTTTGCACGCACGGAAGAGGGCTTTGAGACGGGTCGCAAAACGTTTCGTCTGACACTGGGTGGAACGGATGGCACGGAGATTCTTCTGACGAAAACACGCCGCGTGCTCATTGATCTCAATCGCCTCATTTCTGAAGAATCCTCCCGGTACAATCGTCTTAGCCTCCGTCAAAGGACGGGCAACCGGATCGGAGATGTGGAAGGGCAACTCTGCGCCAATCGCTGGAAGCAGGTCGAAGATGGCATTGCGGCCGCTTGCAGGAAATTGACACCGCAGAGATATCACGAGCTTCTCGATCCACAATCGATTCGCCGTTTCATGGAGGAATATGTTCCGGAACGACTGGCGGTCTTCAGACAGCGATGGCAGGATCATTTCCAGCAGACTGGAGAGCTGATGAGGATGACAGAGGCCGACGGCGGCAAATCGCTGACACTGATGCTTGAACAAGAGCTGTACAAAGACTCGCTCGTCCGGCGCGATGCGGTGTTCCGGATGCGGAACAGCGATCGCACAGTCCATCCGACTCAGATGTATTCCATCAAAACTGAGGCCCGGTTTGAGGAGATCATTGCATGCTCGCTTCGTTCAGCGGCTCTTCCAGACTCAGCGCTTCAATCGGTAGCCCGCGAACTGCTAGAAGAATTCCTCGGCTTGAATGTCGCGATCACTTCGAGCGAAGAGTCGGATGAACTCATTCTCGATCTGGACGCGGCAATCAGAGCGGAGAATGTCTCATGGTTGTCGGAAGGCGTTGCTGCGAAGTCGGTCGTTTCCTTCTGGGGGGATTGGGACGGGAGCAACCGTCCGTCAGGACAGGGGCATCGCCTCATGGCGACCACGCTCATTGCGAACGTGAGCCGGTTGGCCCGACTGCTGTGGGTGGTGCTGGGATCGGACAAGGACATCAGAATTGAACCGAACATCCTTGCGGAACTACGGAAGCTTCCGGAGAGCAATCGTCGCTTCACGAAACTGCTGAACGATATCACTGACTTGACGCATCAACTCGAGAAACGTTATCGTGGTGTACTTCCCTTCAGCGTGAAACCCGGGGCAGTCAGGAATGTTGGTATGAAGCTCAGGCTTGCCCGCGACCCATTGACGCTTCTGTGGCAGCACAACGATCGCCTTGAGCGCAAGATGGTGGACCTTCGTCAAAAGCGAAGAGAGACGCTCGAATACTACTTCTTCCTCAATAAACTGTTGCGGAAGCAATTGTTCGCACTCCTCCCCGAGATCCGTGACCATTTCACAAACCGTGAGGTGCTTCTCGAAGCGTGCCTCTTCCGCGATCTGCTGCAAAGGATGGTGATCACCCCGCGCATTGATCAGAAGATGATTACGGCGCAGGATTCGTTCGCGATCGATACGACTGTTCACAACATTCATGAGGTCAACGAGATTGCCGCCAAATATGGAAATCCCGGCGTGATCCTCGCTCTTCAGGTGAGCATGTCGACGCAGGCTGATGCGCTGATTACTCTGGACCGAAAGCTCCGGGCGCGTCGAGAACAGGCGTTGAGAAGCCATCCCCAGCTGGATCTGCCGACGATTCACCTTATTCCGTTGTTTGAGGATTTGACCGCTGTCCGCTCGATTCCTGCGTATTTGACAAAGATATGGGAATACGCTCTTCAGAGCCGCCGGGTTGATCAAGAGACCGATGATCGTTTTGCGGAGATCGTTTCCGAAGTCTTCATCGCCGGTTCTGACCTGAGCCAGCAGGTGGGGCAGGCGGCAGGAGCGTCGCTCTTCAGGCAGGCGAAAAATGAATTGATGCTCTGGTTGGCGGAGCATGGGCTGATCGATCGTGTCCGCATCAAGATGGGAAGCGGCGAGTCGATGCAGAGGCAGGGTGGATACTACGCCGCTGTTTCCGGAAAGCGTGCTTTCAGCGAGAGCGCGTCGTCGCGCCGGCTTATCAGAACTTCTTTGCCTCCTTCGGCAAGCAAGAGCACGGAATATGCCACGACTCCGTTGATGGGCCTTTTCACAGGAGGGGATCTCCGGACGTTACAGAGCACAGTGTCAGAGCAGCTGCGCTACTTGCCCGTCGAGGAGATGGCGAATGTCCACTACCACCTGACGGAATCACAACGGAAGCATCGAAGTGATCTGATTCGTGCTGCGGAAACTCTCGTTGAGAGCCGTCTTCTCCAGAAGAAGCGCGGAGCCCAGGAACTTGAGCGCCTCACTGTCGGTACCAAGGATCCTGTGTATGACCAGTTCATCTCACTTCTGACGGAGGACTTCAGGCAGATTCTCTACGGGAGGGAAGAGGATGTCGTCGGCATACACATCATCTCGTATTTCATTGCACGAACGATGCCGCAGCTTCGCGACCGGCCAACCGTGCGGCCGCGGTCAGGTGCAGAAAGTGAGCGGGGGCAACGCATCCTCGAACAGATAGCGCAGATCATACCGATGTCGCGGCACGGCAGCCGGCTCAGGGCAATTGCACACAATCAGGCTCAGACGGCAGTGCTGGGCTACAACCAGCTCACGACCGGTTTGTTTCGGGCCTTCGATCGGTTCGCGCGAATCGAATTCAAAGAGGGAGATACACGATCTCTGATAACTGATCGCATAATGCCTCAACTTCCGGTCTACGAAATGCTCCAGAGTCTGAGGCTCTATCACGATCCCGGTTTGTCGTTCGTGAAGCGAATGGAGCCGGCGTTCCCGGCAGGAACATCGGCGTTTCTTGCGGTCAGGGAAGATATCGATAGTCTGCTCAGATATGTGGGGCTCATTCAGCAGGAGCTCCTGCGACGGCACGGCCTCGATGTCAGTGACTTCTTTGAGAATGGAAGGTTCATTCCAGAACTTCTGCCGACACTTCGGCCTGATCTGGCAGTACTCCTGCAAGGCGATCTTTTCAACACAGAGATCGGAAATATTCTCAATGTTTCTGCCGGACGTGCCGATGAGCAGTGGCAAAGAAGCGTCGAACGTCTCCTCAGCGTTCCGGTTGAGATTCAGGCGTGGCGTAGACGAATCTGGGAATTACTGGAGAGTCCCCTCTATCAGCGTGTCCAGAGTTTCGCTGAGCTGGCCGTAGCGCTGAATTCGCTTTCCTCGACCCATGTCCTGAAGAACGCACCGAGCCCTGTTCGATCATCCAAGTTGTCGTCGGACCTCTCGCATTTCTTCCGGGCTTCGAGCACAACAGATGACATGCGGCAGTTCCTGGGGGCGGCGCTGGAATACCTTGGAGCATTGTCGGAAGGTATGATCGAAGTTCCGGTTGCAATAATCCGATCGATGAAGGAAGTCGAAAGGATCGCGAAGATCGAGGAGCAGGCATTACCGCCGGAGAAACAGCAGCTGCTACGCTTCTACATGCTTCAAATTGCACGACTGGCCGGAGAGAACGGATAACCACATATAGCACCATTTGGTGGTGTCAGGAATTTCTTCCTGACACTCAAGGGCTCGGAAGCGGCTCCTCGTCCGTCAGGACGAAAGTCCTGACGGCACAGAAAATGCTGCTTCTCAAAGCCCATGAGAAATTACACAGCGCCTCCGAGTTCGGGGGCGCTGCCATTTTTGTGGGGTGCCACGGTGTTGAGTGTAACACCATATCGGCCAAGATGGAGCAAAAAAAAGAGTCACTATATCATTCATCAAGTAGCCTATTTATTTCACGTTCTGGATCCCCGCCTAAAGTTCCGCTCTCTGAATCCCGCTCGTGAGCGGAATCCAAAAGCGGGACATGCGGGGATGACAGACAAAAACAAAACCTTGTCATTCCCGTCCCGAAGGGATCCCTTCGGGAAATGTCTTTGTCGGGAATCCAGGGCCGAGCACAAGAATCGCACAAAGCCGATGCAGTCCACATTCTGGATCACCGCCGATTTTGAACGCGTGACATAGCCGCCGACCCGCACCGCTCGTCAGAGTCCGTCAGACTCCCGACTTTTCTTCCTAACACTCAAGAGCTTCCAAGCCGCTCTTCGTCCGTCAGGCCCGAAGGGCTCCTTCGGAGAAGAAAGTCCTGACGTCACTGAAAACAAGCACAGAGTCACCCTCTTTTTGGCCTTTTTCTTCAGAATACCCCAATTTTCCGCAGCAAAACTCATCGAATCGTCAAAGTCGGCAAGAATTTGGCCGTTCTGAAATATACCGGATTTCCGGTATTGCGCTTCTTGTGGTGTCAGCATAGATTTTTTCAGCGGGTCAACCACATCACGGGGAGGCACTGATCATCCGCAATCAGCTTATCTTCCCAAAACTTCAGTGTAAAGGAGATAGCTATGAAAACAAAAAGATTGGATTTTCTTAAATTGATGGCGGTCGCCATCGTGAGCTGCGTGGTCACGCTGTTTCTCGTGCTCGGTACCAGCAGTCTCGGCGCGCGTCCACCACAGTACACGGGGAACGAAAATCACATCGTCACGCTCGACCAGGCGGTAAAGTATATTCAGAACTTCAAGAACTTCCCGGCAACGCCGTCGATCAAAGGAGCATACTTCGGCAGAAGTGCGTTTGACAAGATTCTCGCTCAGGCCGGTTGCATCGGAATCAGGTACTACTACGCAAAGAAGGACGATGGCACACCCACCCTCGTACTCGTTGGCGTCGACGGAAGCGGTAACGACATCACGGTAGGGATCTTGATCGAAGATGCATTCCCGTGCCCGCCGTTCTGTGGTGGCCCGAGCCCGTTGAACTAATAGAAGAGATGACCATACCAGTACTTGGACAGATCTGCGCGCTGAGTCTCTTTGTACCGGCGACAGCCGGCGTCACGAGGTTTGCGGGATCAAGCACAGCCATGCGAATACTCGCTGTCCTCTGTGTCTTAGGGTGCCTTGATGTAGCCGCGCAACTGTTCCTCGGTGCGAGGAGCGTGAGGAACTACTTCATCTCGGATTATTACAGGGTTGTTGAGACATCTCTGTTATGTGCGGTCTTCTACTATTCGGTTGCACCCAAGGAGGTTCGAAATGTTCTGAGGGGACTTGGAATTCTCTTCGTGGTGATCTGGGGAGCGGATATGATTTGGTTCAACAACCCTGAACAATACAGAAGCGGAATGGCGATGATCTCTCGGACAATCATTCTCGTCATGTCGCTATTCACCCTGCAGGCAACGTTGAAGGATGAACGACCGCATCTCGAGCAGCGGCCGGTATTCTGGATTGCGATGGGTGCCGTCCTCTATTCATCTGGTACTCTGCTGGTCGTTGGCCTGAGCAATCAATTGCTTCAGCTTGGGCAGACGTATTTTTTGGTGGCGTGGCATGTGAATTGGTCGTTGCTCATCCTCGCAAATCTCTTCTATACAAAAGGGATACTGTGCAAGTCGCAGGCGTAGAAATATTGTGGGCGGTCGTCGGAGGGAGCGCGATCTTGCTTGCACTCGCTGTTGGCTATGTCGTCGTACTTGTGCATAGCCACCGGCGGGTCGTTCAAACGCAAGAGGCGAAACTCGAGGAGGTCAGAAAAAGCGAGGAGAAATTCAGAGGTATCTTCGATAACTCGCTGGCCGGAATCATGAAGTTCTCTGTCGATACCTGGACCATCTCCGATGCAAATGAAGCTATCATGGGTCTGTTTGGATGCAGCTCAGTGCAAGAGCTGCAGTCGTGCATGTTAAACCTTCCCGGTTCTGCTCTTGAGTTCATCCGTTACCGCCTTACGAAGGATGGATTCATCGCGGAGTATGAGATCCGTACGACGCGGAAAGACGGTGGAGAGCTATGGATCCTCTTTTCTGCAAAAAGACTCGAAAACGATCCCTCTGCACAGGCCGTGGTTGTCGACATCACCAAACGCAAGCAGTTCGAAGAAAAGATCAGGGAACAGGGGGCACTGCTGGATCAAACGCAGGACGCGATTATGGTGGTCGATTACCATGGGACGGTCACCTTCTGGAATTCCGGCGCCGAATTGATGTACGGCTGGACCAGGGAAGAGATCACGGGCCGTGCGATTAAAGAGCTCCTCTATAGCAATGCGAGGCGGAAGGAT
Organism: Bacteroidota bacterium; assembly: GCA_041480785.1. Classification (GTDB taxonomy): domain Bacteria; phylum Bacteroidota; class Ignavibacteria; order UBA10030; family UBA10030; genus UBA9647. Next base: position 10,261 of record JBGPAN010000081.1, read on the forward strand.
TTTCACGAAGCGATGGAGGATATTCGCCGGTTCAAGGAATGGAACGGAGAACACTATCATACGCGGAAGGACGGGAAGGAGATTCTCGTGGAGAGCCGCTGGAGAACTGTTGAGAAGGCATTCAACGGCAAACTGCAGATCCTGATCGTGAACTCCGACATCACCGAGAAAAAACGGCTCGAGGCACAGTTCATCCGGGCTCAGAAAATGGAGAGCGTCGCGCTGCTGACGGGGGGGATGGCTCACGACCTTCAAAACATCCTTGCCCCGATCGCGATGTCGATTCATCTTCTCAAACCGAAAGTGCAGGATGAACCGGGCCTGGCCATCCTGAAGGCCGTGGAAGAAAGCGCCCACAGCGGACTTGATCTGGTGAAGAATATTCTCACCTACGGGCGGGGAATCGCAGGGGAGCGCGTCACGGTCAATATCAGCCAGGTTCTCGATCAGGTCCTGAGTATTGTGGAGCAGGGCCTGCCGGAGTCGATACGCCTCGAGCGGAAGTTGAGCGGCAAGAAGCTGTCCGTTCTCGGGGACGTGAATCAGCTGAAACAGGTTTTCCTCAATCTGTGCGTTAACGCCCGGGATGCCATGCCAGCGGGAGGTGTGTTGACTGTCGCGATCGCGGACGTTGACGCGGATGAGAGTCTTCTTGAATACCATCCGGACGCTGA